>NZ_PNDJ01000016.1:0-175747 GCF_005887255.1 Pseudoalteromonas sp. S1609
CGAGCAACAAAGAGTTAATTGCCCCTAGGCAGAACCCTTTGGGCAGCGCCTGTTTGGCATTAATGCTACGTTATCGCCTATTTATGGGGAACAACCACACCACATAGGCTCTGTCTTGCCTTAATACCAAAAAGACGGCTGCAAATCTAATCTTGAAAGTCCAACAGACCCTTAAACATTTCATTCTATTAGCTTTTGCCTTACACTAAAGCCAAATAACAGTAATAGGATAATAGTATTGGCAAGTTTAACTGGGGTAAATAAAAGCTTAATAATTTTTGCCGCTTTGGTCATTGTGCTGGCGGGTATTAAAGCCGCAAGCGCTATTGTTATTCCGTTTATTTTGGCAGCATTTATAGCCATAATTTGTAGCCCACTCATTAATTTTTTTGCTCGTTACCGTATTCCAAAAGGCATAGCGGTAGTGCTTGTGGTGCTTATTATTATGGGCTTAGGGGTTAGCTTAGGCGGTTTAGTAGGGCAGTCGGTTAACGATTTTTCAAAACAATTACCTGAATATAAAGCACAATTAAAAGAAGAATTTGTATGGTTGGTTGATGTAGCCTCACAATACAATATTTTAATTAATAAAGAACAAATTTTGTCTATGTTTGATCCCGGCAAAATGGTTGATGTTGCCACCAATATGCTAACGGGTTTAGGTAGCGTAATGGCCAATATGTTTTTAATTATTCTAACAGTTGTTTTTATGCTGTTTGAAGGGCCGATACTTGGCAAAAAAATTCATTTAGCACTGGACGATCCCGACAGCAAAATTAAGCAAATTGACCGTTTTTTAGACTCTATTAACTCTTATTTAGCCATTAAAACCTTAGTGAGTTTAGCTACCGGTGTAATTGCTGGTTTTTACCTGTGGATACTCGATGTTGATTATTTTGTACTATGGGGCGTATTGGCATTTATGCTTAATTACATTCCTAACATTGGTTCAATCATTGCGGCTGTGCCAGCACTGTTACTGGCGCTTATTACGCAAGGTCCATTAGTGGCAGGGCTCGTCGGCGCGGGTTATTTAACTATTAATACCGTTATGGGGAATATTGTAGAGCCAAAATACATGGGTAAAGGCCTCGGGCTTTCTACCTTGGTGGTGTTCTTATCATTAATATTTTGGGGCTGGTTATTAGGCTCTGTGGGTATGCTGCTATCAGTGCCGTTAACCATGATTGTAAAAATAGCACTTGAAGCCAGTGATGAAGGGCGTTGGTTAGCTACTATGCTTGGCACAGGTGAAGAAACCGTTATCAAATCAGAAGACTGATACCTTATAAAGGCGTGCCTACATTGCACGCCTTTTAAATCATTAAATTAGCTAAGGCGCTATCTACAGCGTTTATAGCCCCCTCTAAATAGCCTGCATCTTGCTGTGCAAATTCACTCCCCACAAAATGCACTTTTAACTGTTTAAGCTGCTCGCTAAGCCCTGAAAAATTGAATTCAGGATGCTGCGATACACCTATTTGGTCATCTCTGTTGGCAACAAATTCATCCTCAGCCCAATCCTTTATAATGCAGCTTTTCGCTGTATAGGCTTGCTCACCGTAAAAATAGCTGAGCTGATCAAGGCAAGCTTGGGTTAATTGTTCTCTGGTCACTTTACTGCGCTGCAAGTAAGGCACGCCAATAAAGCCAAACAGAGCAGGGTAAGAATGCTCACTGGCTGACGCATCATGAACTTCTACCAATGGGCCTACACGGCTAAAACATTGTCCCGATAAATTTCTATCTCGCCAAAAAGCGTGCTCAAAAGTGGCAATAAACTTTGCTTGGCCTGCCATCCACGTAGGCACCGACGCTAAACGCTGTGCTAAACCATTATCAGCCCATAAATGCGGGGTTAAATGTTGGCTGATCATTCTAGGCGGTAACGCCAATAGTAACTGATCGCAAGTATAGTGTTGCGTACTCCCTTGGTAATTAGCGCTTATATGCCAGCCATCGGAGAGCGTTTTTACTTCGCTAACAGCGTGCTCTAATTTAACGGTGTTTGGCTCAAGCTGCTGATAAAGCAAATTGATAAGCTTGCTCATACCGTTTTGTATTCTAAATAACTGCATTTCGCCAGCCCCTGCAATTTGCTGTGCAGGGGCAGTATGCGATGCTTGATACAACACATCGCCTTGGGTGTATTGTTCAAACACGGGGATGTTTAAAGCAGCAACTAATTGTTGAATATTAGGCTGGTGCGGAAATATCCAGGTAGGGCCTAAATCGTGGCTAATGGTGTTACTAGTCGGTAAATAATGAGACGCAATTCTGCCACCTAAACTGGCTTTGGCCTCTAATAATAAAAACGGAATATCACGTTTTTTAAGGTTGTAAGCAGCATATAAGCCCGCTAAGCCACCACCAATAATAACCACAGGTTTATGCATTTTAAAATCTCTTTAGCTAAATCAATCTACTGGTAGGTAGTTTGTGGTTTTTATGCAGATTTGTCAAAACGTTTTATGGGCAAAGTGAATAAGCTGAGTTCCCCCTCTATATTCAGGAAAATGAGCCAACCGGGAACAGAGTGTTAATTAATTACGCTTTAAAATAATAAAAACTTAATGATAGTAATATGTTAGCTAATTTGTTAAAACTATATCTAGTAGAAAAATTAAACGTAGCGCTGGTATAGATATATGCGGATCGCGCAGTGTTAAATTGTTAGAATTTAAGGAAACTTATGGAACCTAGCGGAATAACATTTTAAGCATGAAGAGTATTTTGGAGACATAGGGCATCCAAAGCTTTGGAGTAAGCTGTTTGGGCTTAAAAGTGATATAGCTCACGGCCAACAATATGAATTTCAAGAGCAATATTCAGTTTTAAAGTTGCTTGAAAATGCAAATAGATTTCTAGATATAGTAGCGAAAGAGCTCATCAAACTTTCTATTGAAGAAAATGAATTAATAGCTGATCTCAGAGAATGTTTAATTATAAAAAGGCGCTGCTGTATCACCATTTTCGTTGTGCTCCAAATTTGTCGGAGAGGCGGCGTTATTAAACAAGGAGGTAGATTATGAAAAATAAGTTTATGGTTATTGTGTGTTCTTTTTTATTAACGTTTTCTTTGAATGCGTTTGCTCAAGAGGATAGCTCAGCAAAAGTAGCCCAGATATTAGGGAATACAATACATGTTACTGATCTAGAAATAGATTTGAGTTTTTTAAAAGGATATAAGCGCTCTTATCCTGGTTTATCAGAAGATGATGTGCTTGATAAAATGCGAGCAGATAAATTAACTTCAATAATTTGGAAACGAATTATCCAAAAGTTACCTGATGAACATAATTTAGAACCAACAGCTGAAGAAGTAGAAAGTTTTACTGAAGCTATGCATCGATTTAGCTCAGAGTCATCAACTGAGACATTAACTTCTGAAATGAAAGAAGCTTCATTTAGAGCAAATAGAGACGTCGTTAAAACTTACAAAATTAGTAAGTATCTTTATGAAACGTATGGAGGCACAGTTATTTTCCAACAAGGAAACCCTCATGAACCTGTAGGTGCCTATCGTAAACTTCTAGAAGAGTATAAAGCCCAAGGGAATTTTAAAATTTATAACCCAAAATATGAAAAAGCTTTCTGGGCGTATTATTTGAGAAAACACCCAATGGTTATTCCAGAGGATAAAGTTGATTTTTCCAAACCATGGTGGGAAAAAGCACAGGTTGAGTAGTGCAATTCAAATACCTGAAGTTTGCTTATGATTATCGAGCATTGCTTCTACCTTTGTATATTACTAGTCCAAGTCGCAAATAATATAAACAAGAATAAGGGTAAAAACTAAAATGACTCAAAATAATAAAATTAACTATATTGAGATTCCTGCACAAAATATTGCAGCTACTAAGGCCTTTTTTAGTGACGTGTTTGGCTGGTCATTTGAGGATTATGGCTCAGAATATTGTAGTTTTAGAGGGCAAGGTGTTGATGGTGGTTTCTTTAAATCTGACTTGGTTGTTTCTACTAAAAACGGAAGCCCGTTAATTGTGTTATACAGTAATGCCCTTGAAGCGACTCAAAATAAAATTGAGGAAGCTGGAGGCAAAATAATTAAGCCTACATTTTCATTTCCAGGTGGTAGACGATTTCACTTTAGCGACCCAAATGGAAATGAATTTGCGGTGTGGTCAGAGTAATCACATTACAAAGTCTATAACTACAAAAATGCAGCCTTTAAGGCTACACTTCCCAAAATACCAATAAACTAACCACGAAATTAACAAGAAACAACAAATAATGTTTAATTAAGAGTTGGTTAAAGCCCCATTTTAAGCTGCTGAATGAATTGCTCTATCATTGCTATTTCACACTCTTTATAAGTTACTACAGCTTCCAGTGAATTAGGTTGTTTTAACATGTAACGCCACTGGCAGCTTTTTTGTATGTACTTATCTTTGGCGTTAATACTTTGTTTAAACAGTGATAAAATGATGGTATTACCAGTTTCACTTTCTAATTCGGCCAGTTCAAAAGTGCGCTTTTGGATCCAACTGTCTTGTTGCTGTTGCACTTTATTTAATTTGGCATCTAAACATTGTGTGTAATCTTTAATTTGCTCTGGCAGGGCGTTGCTTTGCAATGTACATTGTTGCTCAGCAGCCATACTTTGCTGTGCCCATAACAATAATAGGCTTAAGCTAAAACAAAGGATGTAGTTATTTTTTTTCATGATAATTAAACTCGAGAATAAATTCTGCACCGCCTAAACGTTGCGACTGAGATATAGTTAACAGCCCGTGATACGACTTAACTAAGTCAGATACAATAGCCATTCCAACACCGTGTCCGCTTTCGTAGGTATCAAGGCGCGTACCTCGTTGTAACAATGATTCACGTTTATCAGGCTTAATGCCAGGGCCGTCATCACAAATGCTTATACTGAGCGTTCTAGCTTGTGAAACATTAATACTGACTTGGGAGCGGCAGGCTTTACAGGCATTATCTATTAAGTTGCCTAATAACTCCATTAAATCGGTTTTATCACCTAAAAAGTAATCTTTATCGCTCACTTGGCAGTTAAATATAATGTCTTTATCTCGGTATACTTTACTCATTGCACTTAAGATAGAATCGATAACAGGCTTGATAGGGGTTTGCTTTTTCCATGTATCGGAAGCACCTGTGGCTGCACGTTTTAATTGGTGCTCGATCATCACATTAATTCTGTCGAGTTGTTCTTGTGCATCTGCATCGTTAGCTAATGGGCTTGATTTTAAAACAGCTAACGGCGTTTTAAGTGCATGGGCTAAATCGCTAAGAGAGGCGCGGTATCGCTCTTTTTGGCGTTGCTGCGACTCTAATAGTAAATTTAGGTCGGCTTTAATGGTTTGCAGTTCAACGGGGTATAAGCCTTTAATTTCTTGAATATCGCCTGATTCAATGGCTTTTATTTCTTTATCTAGACGTTGCAGAGGTCGTGCACTCCAAATAAAACCAATGGCCATTAACCCTGCAATGGCAATCCCCATAATAAACATCCAATCAACTAAGGTTTGCTTAAAGCCATCCATTAAACGCAGTAGGGCATCGTTACGTTTTAATAAAATAAAGCGTGCTTGCTCTGATTGGTCAATATTATTAAGTATTACCGTTAAACTTAATTGCCAGTAGGTGGTGTTGTTATACACCACACGTCTGAAATCGGCAGCGCCTGCTTTGGGTTCTATATATTGGGGAACAAAGTTAACGTTAACCGCCGACTCAGAATGCCAAATAGGCATGTCGTCACGGTAAATCATGGCGTAGGTGTCTGAGTTTAGGTTGTTGAGTTCGGGGGTTAAAATAGAGCTGGGCATAATAATGCCACGCTCGGTAAAATCAACTTCGGAAATAAGTGAATACAGGTGTGCTTCTAGATTTTTTTCGGTGGCATCAACAAGTGACGCGTAATACGCCTTACCTATGGAGTAAAACAAAATAGGTAGAGCGACTAACAAAACAAAGACAAGGATAAATCCTTGCCTTATTTTTAACGAAATTTGCGGTGTTACCACTGGCTTTTAAGCCTGTAGCCACGCCCACGCAGTGTTTCCACTGGGTTAAGCACGCCATCTGGGTCGAGTTTTTTACGCAAACGTAGTACAAACACTTCAATGACGTTCGAATCAAGGTCAAAGTCTTGGTCGTAAATATGCTCTGTAAGCTCAGACTTTGAAATTACTTTTTGTGGGTTAACCATTAAGTATTCGAGTACTTTGTACTCATACGCAGTTAAGCTCAGCTCTTTATCGTTTACCCATACTTGTTGTGAACGTGTATGAATTTTAATAGGGCCTGCTGTCATTTCTGGGTTTGCTTTACCAGCACTGCGACGAATAAGCGCATTACAGCGAGCAATCAGTTCTTCCACATGAAATGGCTTAGTTAGGTAGTCGTCAGCACCGGCATCTAGGCCTTCTACTTTGTCTTGCCAGCGATCGCGCGCGGTTAAAATCAAAATAGGAATAGTCACCCCTTGGGCGCGCGCTTTATTTATTAGCTCAATACCGTCTATTTTAGGTAGGCCTAAATCAACTACAGCCATATCTAAAGGGTATTCAGTGATGTGAAAAAGGCCAGCTTCACCGTCGTGACATAAATCAACACTGTAACGCTCTTTTTCTAATGCATTGCGCAGGTTGTCTGCCAAATGTAAATCATCTTCTATTACTAAAATTCGCATTGGTTAATCCTTTTTCACTTCGCCAGTTTTCTTGTTTATTTTCAAATCGACGACGTGGCCGTCAGCTTTTAAAATTCGTACAGTAAAAAAAAGTGTTTCTTCAGAGATCTTTAACGTTGTACCGTCTGTAGTTTGTTTTGCAAGTATTACTGCTTTTTTTTTACTTACCTCAACTTTATCGGTTTTGCTTTTGATATTGTTTGCGTGGGCAAAATTAGCCAAACACACTACCGCGATTAAATTGAGTATTAATAATACACGCATTACGGAACTCCTAGAACAGACCTGCCTAGCTTAAAAACTAAGCCATTAAAACTTTAATACCTTGCGGCGTATTTAAGTTTTTAGTAAGCAAAGTTTAATTAAAAATGAGTGAACAAACCCTGAATTGCTGGTTGCAGTTAAACAGGGTGGTCATAGTTTAATTAAGCAGGGAACACTTTTTTAAATGGTTTAACAATAGAGTTTTCATATACGCCACCGGCAACATAAGGATCATCTGCCGCCCATTCTCTGGCGTCTTCTAAAGAATTAAATTGAGCAATCACTAAAGAACCCGTAAAGCCTGCATCTTGAGGGTCTTCACTATCAATGGCTGGAAGTGGACCTGCGGTTAATAGTCTGCCTTCGTCTTCTAGCGTTTGTAAGCGTGCTAAATGAGCTGGGCGAGCCGCTTTACGGTGCTCTAAACTATTTTGGACGTCTGTTGAATAAATCATATACAACATATAAATACTCTCAAAACTTGTTAAATTTAATTAACTGCATACTAGCATAGCGTTGATAAATGGTGAATTAAAAGTGTTTATGGCGATGTTTACAGCAAGAATGTTTTTTTACACGGTAATTGCTTGAAAAGCGTTGCGTAACACTGGTAGAGTCCCTTGGATAAGATAAATAATAACAAGGTTATTACATGAGTGAAAATAGAGAGCACTTTAGCTCCCGCTTAGGATTTATATTGGCAGCGGCAGGCTCTGCTGTGGGTATTGGTAACTTAGTAGGCTTTCCAGTTTCTGCGACTAAGAATGGCGGTGGTGCATTTTTGCTCGTCTATGCTTTGTTTGTCGCATTCATTTGTTTACCCGTAATGATGGCTGAAATGGCCATGGGTCGTCATGCACAAAAAGACCCGCTGGGTGCATACAAAAAATTAGCTAATAACGACAAAAAATGGAAATTTGCTGGCTTTTTAGCGGTATTAACGCCGTTTATGATTGCTGTTTTTTATATGGTGATCACGGTGTGGATTTTTGGTTACTTGAGCCAAACCGCGCTGGGTAATTTAGATATGCTGGCAAACCCTGGACACTTTGGTGAGTTTATAAATAGCTATACCGTGTTTGGTTATATGGCGCTGGTAGTAGTTATTGTTAACCTAATTTTGGTCGGTGGCGTAAAAGACGGCATAGAAAAAGCAGCTAAATTTTTAATGCCAGCTTTATTTGTAATGCTTATTATATTGGTGGGTTACGTACTCACTCTTGATAACGCCATGGCCGGTGTTAAGTACTATATTATTCCTGATTTTAGTAAAATGAATGCCAGCGTGCTGAATGGCGCATTGAGCCAAGCGTTTTTCTCATTGTCGTTAGGTATGGGTATTTTAATTACCTATGCATCTTATATCTCGAAAAAAGATGACATTGTAGGCAGTGCTAAAATGGTTGCTATTACCGACTCACTGGTTGCGTTTGTAGCAGGCTTAATGGTGTTACCGGCTATTTTTAGCTTTGATCCAAATACCGATCCGGCTAAGTTATCTGACTCGTCAGTTTCAATGATTTTTGTCTACCTTCCAAAAATTTTATTAGCGCTACAAAATGATATTGGTTACTTTGGCGCATCAGCCGTGGCATTTATTTTCTTCTTATTGGTATTTTTTGCTGCTATCACATCACTGGTATCTATTGTTGAAGTACCAACAGCAACACTAAGCGATCGTAAAGGCATTAGCCGTAAAAAAGCGCTGGGCATACTCACTTTATCAACCGGTATATTAACTATTTTGTGTATTATGTCGTTTGGTATGATTGACAGCCTAACTACTTTTACTAGCTACGGTAGTGGTAATAAGAGCTTTTTTGATGTTGTTTATGACGTATTTTACGACACAATATTGCCTTTAAATGGTTTAATGGTGTGTTTGTTTGTAATGTATAAATGGAAAAAAGTTCGCTTAAGCGAAGAGCTAAGACAAGGCTCTCCTAATTATGCTAATAGCTTTATGGAAAAGTACGTTAACTTTTCACTGCAAACCTTTATTCCAGCGATATTATTAATCATTTTTGTAAATACCGTTGCAACGAAGTTTTTTGATATCAGTATTTTTGGTTTTTAATTTAAACTAAATCTAAATAAGCCGCGCCTGTCGCGGCTTTTTTATTGCTGCTTGTTAATTCAGTGCACCAGAGTCTAAATAGTCACCCATCCCTAGGGTAAACATCCATATGCCCCATAAGCTGTGCTCAAGAACACAGGCAAAGGTTGAGCGGCTTTGTGCGTAGGTATATGCAAATAGTAATCCGCCTATAAATGCTAAACTTACTGCAACCCAATTAGCGTAAACAATATGTGCCAGTGCAAATACACTCGCACTTATAATAATGCGTAGCCATTTACTGGGCATAATGCGCTTATAACGATGAAAAAAGTAGGTTCTAAATATTAATTCTTGTGGGATCACCGACAATAAAGGGTAGAGCATTAATAGCATTAGCCAGTCGGTGAGATTTTCACGAGGTAAAGTAAACCAGTGTCCTTGGTAAAGTAAGTTGTAAAATACCCCCGAAAATAATGCGCCAATAAAGAAAAAACTAAACATGCGGCGCTTCACAGCAGAAAACTGCCCCAAGCTAGTTAATCTAAAACGTTTAAAGTGGCTGTCGTTTAATAACAACATACAGCACACACTCATGAGGATGATCAGTGCTGGAATAAGCCAGTTAGATAAATATTGGCGAATATTAAAGCCAATTAAAGGCAGAATGATAAAAATAAAGGTAAATTCAAACCAGCGGTATTGATTAGCGTTCACGTTTGCTCACGGTGATTTTTATTTCACCTTAGCAAACGATTAAGTCATCTTTATGACTATAAAACAGTCAAGCTGATTATATTTAAACCCAATGAGTCTTACTAAGGCACTTGGCTTCCGGTTAAGGTTGACTTACCCCCTTGCAACCCTTAGCCTGCCTGCTTTTATTTTTACATCATTGTATTGCCACGTTAATAGGTTTAAGCCTAGGCGTGTATTTAGGAGCAAAAAATGAATAAAGCAGAATTGGTTGCAGCTATTGCGGATGCGAGTGAATTAACAAAAAAAGACGCACAAGCTGCGTTAACCAGCTTACAAAAAGTGATTACAAAGTCGTTGTCTGAAGGCGATCAGGTACAAATTTCAGGCTTTGGTACTTTTGCACTTAGTTACTACCCAGCGCGTACTGGTCGTAATCCACAAACTGGTGCAGCGATTGAAATACAAGGGGCTAATAAAGCCGTATTTAAACCAGCAAAAGCGTTAAAAGAGCGCCTTTAATTTAAAACTTTAGTGCCTGTAAGTTCGCTTCTTCCCCAAAAGCCACTATTTAGCTTACAGGCTCTTTGCTTTATTACTTTTGCCTGTAGTATCTGCAATCAGTGTAAATAATTTACATTACTTGTTTATTCATATTTATAAAACCTTATTATATTCAGCGTGTTATATTTGGTATGTGATATGCAAATACAGTTATGTATTGAATGAAATAAGGAGTATTTAATGAGTAATTTACATAACAGTAATCGTTTACAAGGTAAGAAAATTGCCATTTTAGCCACCGATGGATTTGAGCAAAGCGAGTTACTTTCGCCACAGGCTGCTTTACTTGAAGCGGGCGCCGATATTGAAGTTGTTTCTATTAAAGAAGGGCAGATCACCGCATGGGATGAAGACAAGTGGGGTGAAAAAGTTGCTGTTGATAAATTAGCAGCCAATGCAAATGCCGGTGATTACGATGCGCTTTTACTGCCTGGTGGCTTGTTTAATCCCGATAGCTTACGCCAAGACTCGGATGCTAAGGCATTTGCAGATGGTTTTTTTGGAGCAAAGAAAAACAAACCCGTTGCCGCTATTTGCCATGCGCCGTGGTTACTCGCGGAGATTAACAAGCTCAGAGACAAAAAGGTCACTTCATATCCGAGTATTAAAAGTGATTTAATTAATGCCGGTGCTAACTGGGTCGACCAAGAGGTGTGTGTTGATCAAGGCTTAGTGACTAGTCGCAGCCCTTCAGATTTAGACGCGTTTAATGCTAAGTTTATAGAAGAGATTCTTGAGGGTAAGCATCAAGCGCATTAAGTTTGCAGTTTAAATAAAAAAGGGCATGTTACATGCCCTTTTTTAGTGATTAAAAACACCGTTGATTAAAGCGCTGTTGCGGCTTTCATCTCACTTACAAATGTTTTTAATTGTGTGGTCATTGCATTTAAATCATTTAGGTTTGCTTCAATGATTTTTACTACTGCAGAGCCTGAAATAGCACCCGCAGCACCGGCTTTAAGCGCGGCTTTTACATCATCAGGTGTTGAAATACCAAAGCCTAATAACGCAGGCGCACTGTGGTACTCTTGTAAGCGCGAAACCACGTGTGTTGCAGGCATTTGTGCTTTAGTATCGGTGCCTGTTACCCCTGCACGAGACAGTAAGTAAGTGTAACCGCGACCGTACGATGCGCACTCACGCAACGTATCGTCACTGGCGTTCGGCGTAGCGATAAATATCGGGTCAATACCGTTTGCCATGGCGGCTTTTCTAAACATTTTAGACTCGTGTAATGGCACATCAGCCACTAAAATAGAGTCAACGCCTACTGCTTTTGCATCAGTGTAAAACTTTTCTAAGCCACGTTTAAAGATTAAGTTTGAATACAGTAATAAACCAATTGGGATGTCGGCATTGTACTGGCGTATTTCTTTAATAATATCAAAACAATCTTGTGTATTAATGTGCTCATCTAAAGCACGAATATTGGCCTTTTGAATAACAGGGCCGTCGGCAATCGGATCTGAAAACGGAATACCTAGCTCTAGTCCATCTGCGCCGCCATCGATTAAGCTTTTAATAATTTCAATGCTTTGCGATTTCCCCGGATCGCCAATAGTAACAAATGGTACAAACGCGCCTTGGTTTTGCTCTTTTAGTGCTGCAAACATTTGTCCGTAACGGTCAGTTTTTACTTGGCTCATAATTGACCTTCCTCTGATAATACCTTGTGTACGTGGGCTAAATCTTTATCGCCACGGCCACTTAAATTAACCACTAAAATGCTTTCTTCTTGCAACTCTTCCGCATATTTAAGTGCATATGCAATGGCATGACTTGATTCTAGTGCCGGAATAATACCTTCGTGTTTTGCCAGTGCTTGAAACGCATCAAGAGCTTCGGTATCGCTAATGCCTACATATTGAGCTCGACCAGTTTCGTGTAAAAATGCATGTTGTGGCCCTACAGCAGGGTAATCTAATCCCGCCGATACAGAGTAAGACTCTTCAATTTGGCCATCGTCATTTTGCATAATGTAGGTATAAGTGCCGTGTAAAATACCTTTAGTGCCTTTGCAGATGGTTGCGCCGTGCTCGTGGGTATCAAGGCCTTTACCTGCTGGTTCTACACCAATTAATTTAACACCCGGCTCGTCAATAAAATCAGTAAACATACCAATGGCATTGGAGCCACCACCTACACAAGCTAAAACCGCATCAGGTAGTCGACCTTCCGCTTTAAGAATTTGCTGTTTAGCTTCCTCGCCAATAATTTTTTGATACTCACGTACAATTGTTGGAAAAGGATGAGGACCCGCAGCCGTACCTAGTAAGTAATGTGCCTCTTGATAGTTTGCTGACCAATCACGCAGAGCTTCGTTAACCGCATCTTTTAATGTGCCCGAACCTGCTGTAACCGAAATAACTTCAGCGCCCATAAGTTTCATTCTAAATACATTAGGCTGTTGGCGTTCAACGTCTTTTGCACCCATGTAAATACGACATTTTAAGCCAAGTAATGCACACGCAAGTGCGGTGGCTACACCGTGTTGGCCTGCACCGGTTTCTGCTATAACTTCTTTTTTTCCCATGCGTTTAGTCAGTAATGCTTGACCCAACACCTGATTAGTTTTGTGTGCACCACCGTGGAGTAAATCTTCACGCTTTAAGTAAAGTTTAACTTTAGGGTTTTTAACTAAGTTGCGAGTTAACGTAAGCGGCGTAGGGCGACCTGCATACTCGTTTAAAAGCTGTGTAAATTCAGCTTGAAAATCAGGATCTTT
Source organism: Pseudoalteromonas sp. S1609 (assembly GCF_005887255.1). Lineage (GTDB taxonomy): Bacteria > Pseudomonadota > Gammaproteobacteria > Enterobacterales > Alteromonadaceae > Pseudoalteromonas. The sequence continues at coordinate 12,982 of NZ_PNDJ01000016.1, forward strand.
TTGCGCTTTGTTAAATTCGCTTTCTAACTGCTTTAGCGCAGGTACGAGTAACTCGGGAACAAACATTCCGCCAAACTCGCCAAAATAAGCTGGATTTTGCATTTTAACCTCAATAGTTTCTGATGCTTGAAAAAGCATGATTTAATTTTTTTGCGCACTTTTTACCAGGAGACTGCTCTACACCTGAATTTAAATCAAGTCCTAAAGCTCCGTGATAGAGGGCATCGCTAATATTGTCTGGGTTTAAGCCGCCAGCAAGCATAAAGGGGGTGGTCGCATCACGCAGTACCGACCAATCAAATGTTTTACCTGTGCCACCCGCGTGTGAATCACTGTGGGTGTCGTATAAATGGCGATCTGCGCCTGCTACGGGTTGTGGTAAAACATCTTTTATTGCCTGCGCTTTCCAAATTTGGCAATTACGTGGTAATTCACTACGTAATGACGCAATGTATTGTTCATCTTCTTGGCCATGTAATTGAACGGCTGATAATTTAAGTTGTTTAGCGTGTTCAGCCACATCAGGTATAGCAGCATTAACAAATACGCCAACAAATTTTAAAGGCGCACTTTGACTGATTTCTTTAGCACAATCTAAATCAACAAAGCGGGGGGATTTAGGGTAAAAAATCAACCCGCCATACACAGCGCCATTGCTATAGGCTGCAATAGCATCTTGATTGCGGGTTAAGCCACACACTTTGTTCTCGCCTAATATAACGCGACGACATGCTTGTATTAGATCAGCTTCAGCCATTAATGAGCTGCCAATTAAAAAGCCATTACATAAAGGGGCTAAGCGTTTTACATCTTGATGGGTGTAAATACCTGACTCTGATATAACCACTTTATTTTCAGGAATAAGTTTCCGTAGTCGTTCTGTGGTGGCTAAGTCGGTGCTTAAGTCGCGTAAATCTCGATTATTAATCCCAATTATTTGTGCATTTAGTGCCAGCGCACGGTGAACTTCTTCTTCGTTACTTACCTCAGTTAATACTGACATATTTAACGAGTCGGCCACTTCATGCAGTGTTTTATATTGCTGATCGTCAAGCACAGATAGCATAAGTAAAATAGCGTCGCCGCCATAAAGACGTGCCATATAAACTTGGTACTCATCAATAAAAAAGTCTTTACAAATAAGCGGCTGTTCTACTTGGCTGCGCACAAATTCAAGGTAATCAAAACTGCCTTGAAAGTACTTTTCGTCAGTTAACACACTCATACAAGTGGCATATTGCTTATACGCTTGGGTGATTTCTGTTAAATCAAAAGGCTGACGAATCAACCCCTTAGAGGGCGACGCTTTTTTGCATTCTAAAATAAACTGAGTACCAGGTGCTGCCAGTGCTTTGTAAAAACTACGCTCAGTCGGTTTGGCTTGGTGTTTAAAGCTCTCTAGTGGGCGCGCCGCCTTACGCTCGATTAGTTCTATTTTTTTATCAGCAATAATTTTGTCTAATACATTAGCCATGACTTACCTCAATAATTGCATTTAATGTGTCCATGGCCTTGCCTGAACGTAATAAAGAGTGTGTTATTTGTGCACCTTGTTTTAACGACTCTGCTTGGCCGGTTAAGTACAGCAATGCGGCCACATTAACAACAATTGCGGCATTGTGTGCCTCAGTGCCTTTACCTTGTAAAATAGCAAGGCTGGCGTTTGCATTGTATTGTGGGCCTTCACCGGCTAATTGTTCAAGTGAATAGTTTGCAAGGTCAAAATCACTTGGACTGAGTGTGTACTGAGTAATTTTACCATTATTAAGCTCTACAACCTGTGTTGGGCCATGTAAGGCAATTTCGTCAGTACCAGAGCCGTGCACTATCATAGCGCGTTTAGTGCCTAGAGTATTAAGCGTTTGTGCCATTGGCAGACATAAAGACTCATCGTACACGCCGAGTAATTGCACCTCAGGAGCTGCTGGATTAGCCAGTGGCCCAAGAATATTAAAAATGGTTCGGGTTTTTAAACTGGTACGCACGTTCATCGCATGACGCACCCCACTGTGGTAGTGCGGTGCAAATAAAAAGGTAAAATTTGTGCTCTCTAAACAACGAGCAGCGACCTCTGGGGTCATATCGATATTGATCCCCAGTGCTTTGAGCAAGTCAGCAGACCCAGAATTACTCGACACGCTTCGATTGCCATGTTTTACCATATTAATACCTGCCGCGGCCGCCACAATTGCCGCGGTTGTACTGATATTGATAGTGTTTGAACCATCGCCACCGGTGCCACAGCTATCAGCAAGTAGTGTTTTATTAGTGGTAAAGGCCACGGCATTTTCACGCATTGAAGCGGCAGCACCGGCAATCTCATCGCTTACTTCACCTTTCATTTTAAGGCCAATAAGTAACGCAGAGAGTTCAATGTCGCTCATATTACCTTGCATAATTTGATCAAATAGCGATTTTGCTTGCACGTAACTAAGTGACTGCTTTGTGATGATGTGCTCAATGGCGTGTTGAACATTAAGCGGGCTGTGTAATTGATTAGTCATAATGTTCCTTTTATTTGGCACGTGTTAAATAAGCAACGCTTTGCTGTAGTAGCATTGCGCCGTTGGGCGTTAAAATTGACTCTGGGTGGAATTGATAGCCCAGTGCATTGTCTTGATGATGATAAATAGCCATTGGAATATCTTGATACTTTGCAATAACCGCTAAGTTATCAGGTACTTTTGTTGCCATTAAAGAGTGATAACGTGCCACTGGCATGGTGCTTCCCATACCGTAAAATACAGGGTGATCATTTAAATTTATAATTGATGACTTACCATGTACGGTTTCACCAGCGTGACCGATTACTCCGCCATAGCTTTGTGTTAGCGCTTGTTGGCCTAAACAAATACCTAGCATTGGGAACTGGCCCTTACACAGGTTAATTAACTCCATAAGGCAGCCTGCATCGCTAGGCGCACCAGGGCCTGGCGATAATACCAGTAGTACTTGTCCACGCTCTGCCTGCATTTTTTCGAATATGATCTCTGCGCTAATGTTGTTTCGGTAAACTACTAACTCAGCACCTAGCATGGTTAGCTCATCAACAAGGTTGTAGCTAAATGAGTCAAAGTTATCTAAAAAGTAAATTTTAATAGGGTGTGCTTCACTCATTTTAAACTGCCTTATACGTCGATTTAATCGCGGTTATCACCGCTTGGGCTTTAGCGCGCGTTTCGTTTGCCTCTGACATTGGATCTGAATCAAATACAACCCCAGCACCGGCTTGCACATACGCAATATTATTTTTAACAAAGGCGGCACGAATAACAATACAGCTGTCCATGGCACCGTCACCAGTTAAATAACCAACCGCGCCACCATAGCTACCGCGACGTTTGCCTTCAGTTTTGCGCACTAATTCTGCCGCACGGACTTTGGGGGCACCGACTAAGGTACCCATGTTCATACAGGCTTGATAAGCATGCAGAGCATCTAATTCGGGTTTTAATTTTCCTACTACACGTGATACTAAGTGCATTACCTGTGAATAGCGGTCTACTTTTAATAGCTCTTTGGCATGGCGTGTACCAGGCACGCTAATACGAGCAACGTCGTTACGTGCTAAATCAACCAGCATTAAGTGCTCGGCACGTTCTTTTTGATCGTTTCTGAGCTCAAGTTCAATACGGCTATCTAAATCGGGATTAATTTGTCCATTTGCAAACTTACCCCGTGGGCGAGTACCTGCAATCGGATAAACCTCAACTTGTTGAGACTTAACCTCATACTTAAGCGCAGACTCTGGAGAAGCGCCAAATAATGAGAAATCTTCATCACGCATGTAAAACATGTATGGGCTTGGGTTTTGCTTTTTAAGCTGGCTATAAGCATGTAATGAGTCAGGGCACGGCAATGAGAAAGTACGAGAGGGCACCACTTGAAAAATATCGCCATCAACTATGTGTTGCTTAAGTTTTATCACTTGTTGGCAATATTGCTCATCACTAATATCAACATTTACAGGGCAGTCACCTGTTTGGCTTGGGGCACTAAAGTCTGCGGCGTGGTCGCACAATGTATTAAGGCGCTCTAATTGTTTGCCCACTTCAAAACAATTAGCGTGAACATCAGGGCCATTAAACACATTACCAATTAATTCGGTTGTTTGTTTTTGGTGATCAATAACAACCAGTGTTTCGGCTAAATAAAATACGTAGTCTGGACAGGTGTTTTCACCGTCAGGCACATCGGATAGTTGTTCAAAGTTAGCCACCATGTCGTAGGCAAATACGCCGCCTAAAAACACTGAGAACGGATTGTCAGTGGTGCTTCTAATACTATTTAAACAAGTGCGTAGTGCACTAAAAGCGTTATCTGCAATCAGTTTGCTAGCTTGGTCAATGGTGTCATCTGCTGGGTGATACTCAAGTATGAGTGTGGTATCGGTTAACTGTGAAGCGCAGTTTTGTACATTAGCCTGCAAATAGTTAAGTAGTTGTTGGCCGTTGTTTGATTGTGCACTGATGCTCACTTGGTTGCCTTGGCAAACAATACGCAATGCACAATCAACTAGTATTAAGCTTTTTACGCTATCTTTTGAATCTATTTCTGCAGATTCAAGCAATAGTGAGTTAGGTTTATCAAGTGCCGCATACAAGGCAAGTGGGCTACTTATGTAGTCTCGTACTTGCGTTATGCTGGTCACTTCACCTGGTGTTGTTGTTATATGACTAAAAATCAAACCTCATCCCCTAAAAAAATAAAACCCCGCAATGCTAAGCAGTGCGGGGTTTGAATAACGATGTCTAAATTATAGATAGACCATTACCGTCCCGCTATGCCAGGCGCCACCACCAATGATGTGTAAGAGTGTTTACGTTATTCATGTTTTTAATTCCTGTTAATCTTGTATTGCAAAATTTAGTGATAAAAAAACCCGCATGGTAGCGGGTTAGAATTTTTTGTTTAGACACGACAATTCATCACCCTTTGTTTTAAGAGTGCCACCACCAAATGATGTTTTGAATTGTATTTTTCATTGTTATTTATTCTTTAATGTCTAAAAGTGGCTACAGTAAAACGTATCAACTGCTTTTGTGTCAAGTGTTTATTTAAAACAATTTCGTTAAAAAACTTGTTATACTGTGTGAAACACCCTTAAACCATTAATTAAAGTAGTTTTCATTTGATAAAATACGACTTACATAGCCATACAACACACTCAGACGGACATTTAACCGTTGAGGAACTATTAGCGCGAGCAGTCGATAAAAACATTGATGTATTTGCCATTACCGATCACGACACTGTGGCCGCAATTGAGCCTGCGCAGGCTTTTATCAAACGTGAAAACTTGCCGCTTAAACTGATTAATGGGGTTGAAATATCAACCAAATGGGAGAGTTTTGAAATACATATTGTTGGGCTTAACATTGATACCAATGATAGCACTTTGCATACATTACTTAGCGAGCAACAGCAAAAGCGCGAAACCCGTGCAATTGAAATAGGCCATCGATTAACTAAAAATGGTTTTGAGGGTATTTATCAACAAGCCCGCGAGCTGGCTGAAAATGCGCAAATTACTCGCGCTCACTTTGCCAGGGCTTTAATTGAGCGAGGTGTGGCTAAAAACTTTCCTGGGGTATTTAAAAAGTACTTAGGGCGAGGAAAAACCGGTTACGTACCGAGTAACTGGTGTGATATGCAAACGGCAATTTCAGCAATTCATGCCGCCGGTGGGGTGGCTGTTTTGGCGCACCCAAGTAGCTATAAAATGTCGAATAAGTGGTTGCGTAAACTACTCGTAGAGTTTAAATCAGTGGGCGGTGATGCAATGGAAGTTGCCCAACCGCAACAGGCCCCGAGTGAGCGTCAGTTTTTAGGCTTGTTGAGTCAAGAATACGATTTGCTTTGCTCTCAAGGCTCTGATTTTCATTTTCCGACTAGTTATTTAGAACTTGGAAAAAATTTATACTTACCTAAAGATTGCCAAGGGGTTTGGCAAACATGGGAAAAGCACGAAGGAGTTGCATTATGAGTCAATTATTTCATATACATCCGGATAACCCACAGCCTAGACTAATTTCTCAAGCTGTTGATATTATTAAACAGGGCGGCGTAGTTGTGTACCCAACAGATTCGGGATATGCGATTGGCTGTAATTTAGGTAACAAACAAGCAAAAGAGCGCATAGAGCGTATTCGTGGTATTGAAAAACACCATAATTTTACTTTAGTGTGCCGCGATTTATCTGAGCTTTCTACTTATGCTCGCGTAGATAACCAAATGTTTAGGCTGATCAAAAATAATACCCCAGGGCCTTATACGTTTATTTTTAAAGGCACAAAAGAAGTACCTAAACGCTTATTAAACGATAAGAAAAAAACCATAGGCATTCGTGTTATTGAACACCCAATTGCTTGTGCGTTACTTGCGGAATTGGGTGAGCCATTAATGTCATGCTCACTTATTTTACCGGGTGATGAATACACGCAAGCGGACCCCGATGACATTTTGGATCGTCTAGATAAGCATGTCGATTTAATTATTCATGGCGGATACCTCACAGAGCAAGCAACCACGGTAATTGATTTATCAGAGGACGATATTCAAATTTTACGTGTAGGCTGCGGCGATACGGCTCCATTTGAATAGCAATGAAACAGCCTGACACGGTTTCGTTAATACCTACAGATATGCCAGTGCAACAAAAGCTGCCACTGGCATTTTTGCATGGGAAAGCCGTTGTTGAAAAGCCTGAAGATTTATATATTCCGCCTGATGCGCTTGAAGTTATTTTAGAAACCTTTGAAGGCCCGTTAGATCTGTTGCTTTATTTAATTAAAAAGCACAAGTTAGATGTTCTCGAATTATCTATATTTAGCATTACTGAGCAGTATGTAAAATATGTAGAAATGATGAGTGAGTTTCAGTTAGAACTCGCCGGCGAATATCTCGTAATGGCAGCATTGCTGGCGCAGATTAAGTCGCGGCTATTACTGCCAGTGCATGAGGAATTAGAAGAAGAGGAAGATCCCCGCGCCGAGCTGATAAAACGTCTACAAGAGTACGAACAATTTAAAAAAGCGGCCGAAAATATCGATTCTTTGCCCCGCGTTGGTCGCGATATATTTATCGCCAATGCAACTTTCCCAGAGTTAGAAGAAAAAAACCAACCCTTACCAGAACTAGCAATCAAAGATCTATTGTTAGCGCTAAGTGACGTAATGGCGCGTGCTAAAACATTTGAGCATCATTTAATTAGTGCAGAAACCCTGTCAACTCGTGAACGTATGAGTTTAATTTTACACACACTATCCCAAGCAAAAGCACCCGTTGCGTTTACCCAACTGTTTACCTTTGAAGAGGGCCGCAGTGGAGTTGTTGTTAGTTTTATCGCCATGTTAGAACTAATCAAAGAGGGCTTAATTGCTTGCTTACAAGTTGAGTCTGATAGCCAAATATATGTATCTCTTAATGAGCCTGCCGAAAGTTAACCTCCCATAAAGTTTTTTGCAATTATACTAAATTAATAGACTTTACTGTGCGTATACGCACGATAAGTGTTTGCATATGCTATTTTAATCGCCACTCATCCATTATATCGTAGTGTTATTACTAGATTACAGATTGGCGATAAGCAATGTTTAAAAACTCAAAAACCGGTTATGGCCTGATGGCTATATTTTTACACTGGTTAATGGCGTTGACTGTCTTTGGTTTGTTTGGTTTAGGCTTATACATGGTTGAGCTAACTTACTATGATAGCTGGTATAAAGGCTCATTAGATTTGCATAAAAGCATAGGGCTGAGTTTAGCGGCTGTATTTGTTTTTAGACTGTTATGGCGTCGATTTAATGTAAAACCTAGCCCTATTGGGACCAACACTCAATTAAATCAGCTGGCCCAAACCGCACACATTTTAATGTATCTGTTTTTAGTGATTATTATGGTGTCTGGGTATTTAATTTCTACTGCTGATGGACGACCAATCGAAGTGTTTGGCTTGTTTTATGTTAAAGCCATCGACTTTACCTTTGATTCTCAGGCAGATATAGCAGGGCAGATCCATTATTACAGCGCATGCTTATTGATCGGGTTTGTGGTGCTGCATATTTTAGGTGCGTTAAAACATCACTTTATAGATAAAGATAAAACATTAATTAGAATGATCAAATTACAAAAGGAAGCTTAAAATGAAAAAGTTACTATTAACTTCAGCGTTATCAGCAGCGATGTTTATGACAGCTACCCATGCTAGTGCTGCAGACTATGTTATTGATACCAAAGGAGCACATGCCTTTGTTAATTTTAAAATTAAACATTTAGGTTACAGCTGGTTGCACGGGCGTTTTAACACCTTTGATGGGCAGTTTAACTACGACGCTAAAAATCCAAACGCATCTCAAATTAGTGTAAATATCGACACAACAAGCCTAGATTCAAACCATGCTGAACGAGATAAACACTTACGCGGTGGTGACTTTTTAAACGTAAGCAAATACCCACAGGCTAGCTTTAAAAGTACAGCAATTAAGTTTGATCAAGACGGTGAAGAAGCCACAGTAACCGGTGAGTTTACCCTTCATGGTATTACTAAAACAATTAGTTTTGAAATTGATAAGATTGGTGAAGGTAAAGATCCATGGGGTGGTTACCGTGTTGGTTTTGAAGGTGAAACCAGCTTAAAACTAGCCGATTACGGTATTGATTACGATTTAGGCCCAGCGTCAACGCACGTTGATATTGGTTTATTTATTGAAGGTATTCGTCAATAATACCGTTTTATAGTTAAAGCTAAGCGTTATCACGCTTAGCTTTTTTATTGTAAATGCGCTTCTAATTTTGATTTTAAGTGACTTGGTAACCACCGAGTTAATACTTGTTTATAGTCTTCAGTTTGCTTAATTAGTTTGAGTTGCTGATTGAGTGTGGCAATATCTTCTGCGCCTTGCTCGTTTTTAGTACAGCCAATGTAACCGTAACTAATTTTTGGTGCCTCAGTCAGCATGCGCTGCGTTAAATTGTCACTAAACCCCATCGTTTTTGCTAAATAATAATGCTCACTGGGGTAGCCTAATAAAATATCAATTCGCTCTAAGTTAAGCATATAGGTTAATGTACTGAGGGTATCGCGAGTAGGTCTAATGACAATATTTGTATTAGGTGTGGTATTAATTATTTTATCAATTTCACTGCCGTATGAGCGATTCATCGATACACCCAAGGTGAGCTTTTTATTTACTAATAAATTAGTTAACGACACTGATTTACTGCTTTCAATACCTAGCGCAATGCTCAGCTTTTGATGCATGGCAATAGATGGAGAAAGACCAGCTGTAGAGCTTTGATGCGTGAAATAAACACGTTCTTCTCGATATTTGTTTTTATAAAGTGATAATGCGCATGCATTTGATTGCAGGTTAGCGAGTTCCTGAATAACTTTACCAGAGGGAATAATGATACGTTCAAAGTTAATATGCGGAAGTTGTTGCTCTAATAGCGAAATAATACTTTCATCACGGCCCTGAGATTTATCCGGACCGCTCAATATATAATAGGGCGCAAAGTCATGCGTTATCCATTTTATTGTTCTGGCATCACACTTTGTGCTTAAAAATACACAGACGAACAGTATTATCCACGAAAACCGCATTTTCACTACAACAAATAAATAAACATGGATTTAAGTGTAGTCAGTAATACACCAAAAAGTAAAATGCCAGCATAAAGCTGGCATTTTAATTTATTTATAAGTTAAACACTTATAAATAATAATTAACTGGCTTTCAGCCATTTTACAAATTGACGTGCATCACTTGCTTTTTGAAACAATGCATTTTTCAAACCTTGTGTATCGCTGAAGATTACACGATGTTTGTTAACCGAAATTGATTGCACTGGATGTGCTATTTGGATCATAGATCCGTTATATTTGTATGACATAATAAAACTCACTTTATTTTTGTTATTTATTCTGGGCTTTTTCTTAAAGCACATTACAGATGATAAATAATCTAATTGTGTTTAGCTTCATTACAGTGTTGACGATCTTTATGACACTTTTACGATGATATTAAAATAAATCATCAAGGTATTAATAGGGGTTCTCGCCGTACAATAACTTAGCTTTTGAATATACGTTTTGCGGGGCTTACTGGATCAGGGTAAAGAGGTTAACCGCTAGGGCTTTTTATAGCCAAGCAGCAATAATACGCCACAATATTTTTCTTTGCAAGCAATTTATTAAAATACTTTGAATTGAGTGGAATTCACGAATAGCCATAAATATTAATTCGTAAAGATCAACAGACTCAAATATATCTGACTATACTCAGTTTTTAACTGAGGGGGTCAAATGAGTTCACTATCTGCGCCATATCAACATTTTTTATCTAATCCAATAGCAAAGCCGCCTTGTCGTATGCACAATGCGAATATGTATGGTTTTTTTGCTGAAATAGAATCTAAGAAAGCACAAAAGTACATTGATTCAACGTTAAACATAGGGGGTGAGGGTAATATTTATTTTAAAATACTTGGCGAGTTTGCACTTATTACATTTACAGATATTGAAAAAATAGCCTCAATGACCTCGCCATTCGATCAGCATGGTTGGATGCAAGAAACAGATATTATCATTTGGTTGCCTGTCGCTAAGGTTGAGGATGAAGATATAACCTACTTATATTGGTATCCAGCTTTTATCTGTGTTAACAACATTTATGCACTTATTAATGGTCGCGAAACATGGGGCTATAATAAGTATTTGTGTGACTACACCATGCCCAGCTGTGTATCGGAGCTATCGAATTTTTCAATATCTTTAGAGTGCTTCGAATATTTTTCTCCTGAATCTAAGCTACAAATGCATGAGTTATTTTCAATTACTATGAACTCTAAACACCAAGATAGCGATTTCTTATCTATTATTGATGACTTTGGCGAGCAAGTAGCAAATTTGTTTTCTCGCAAACATTTAGGTATTGATTTTTCATTATTAAAGCAGCTATTGAGTGGCTTTGTTAATCCACAAATGGATCAAATATTGTTAAAACAATTTCCTGATGGCAGCGGTGATTCAGCGGTATACCAAAGCGTAATGCACTCACCCTCTGAGATTAAAAAAATACACCATTTTAAATTTTTAAAGCCAGAGTTTACTTTACACCTCAATAAATTAGACAGTTTCCCACTTGCCGACATGTTTGGTCTAAAGTTAGGTAGTCAAGCGTTGCATTTACCTTTTTATGTGCAAATGGACTTTGACCAGTTAGCCGCAACTAAAATTTAAATTGCTTAGAAGGATTTACCATGAACCAAGAAAAAATCGTGATAATTGGTGGCGGTGTATCAGCAATGACTGCTGCATTGTATTTGACTGAGCAAAGTGACTGGCAACAGCATCGAACTATCACAGTATACCAACAAGGCTGGCGTTTGGGTGGTAAAGGAGCAAGTGGTCGTAATGCGGCTAGCGGGCAGCGTATTGAAGAGCATGGCTTACATGTTTGGTTTGGTGCTTATGTAAATAGCTTTAAAACAATAGAAACGGTTTACACTAAATTACAACGGCCAGCCGATTCACCTTTATCTACATGGCAGCAAGCATTAAAACCGCATAGCTTTATAGCCTTAGAAGAATATATTGATGACCAATGGCAAACATGGCCAATTGATTTCCCATTACTTGCAGGGAATCCTGCTGATGGAAGTTTAGATATAACGCCATGGGATTTTATTAAAATGACCCTAGCTTGGCTAAAAAAGTGGATATTTGATTTACAGTCAGCAGCAAAAAAAGCCAACAAAAATATACAACTAAGTACAAAAAAATCACGAGATCAATCTTTATTACGGCATTTGCACCAACAAATAACAGATTTGGTTGATGATACCGAAGATGCTTGGCAACAATTTGCTGATGATATAAAACAATATTCGAGTGAAGTTGCTTCTACTCCAAGCTTATTAATTAATACGTTAAATAAGTTTGCCCACGCCGACAATACATTAAACCCCCAAGTACATGAGAAAAAAGATGGCCTTGTTATTTGGTATATAGTTAGAAAACTAAAGCGCTGGCTTAATAGCGAAATGATTGAGTTGTTAGACAATAATGCGCAGCTTAGACGATTATATATTTGCGCAGACCTTGCTATTGCAATGCTAGTTGGTTTGGTAAAAGACAAAGTATATCGAGATGGGTTTGAGGTTATAAATAAATTTGATTTTAGGCAATGGCTTATAAGAAATGGGGCAAACGAGCAATACAGTGCTAATTCGGCGCCCATACGAGGGTTTTATGATTTGGTGTTTGCGTACCCTGCGGGTGACCTAAGTAAGCCCAATGTTGAGGCTGGTGTCGCATCACTGGCTATGTTACGCATCGCGCTGTGTTACCGCGGAGGGGTCATGTGGAAAATGCAAGCGGGGATGGGCGATGTCATCTTTGCTCCCTTGTACGAATTACTTAAAAAAAGAGGGGTTAAGTTTGAGTATTTTCATCAATTGCAAAACCTGACTCCCAGCCTAAGTGAGCAAGGAGAGAGTTTTGTCGAGAGCATTGAGCTTCAGCAACAAGTTTCTTTGCTCTCAGACGCAGAGTATAAACCACTGGTTAATGTTAAAAAACTACCTTGTTGGCCAAGTGAACCACTTTATGCGCAAATTAATAGTGAACAAGCCGCACTATTAAAGAAGCATGATATTAACTTAGAATCTTTTTGGTCAGACTGGCCGTCTCAATACGAAAACCATTTTGGGCAGCCACTGCCAATAAAAAAATTAAACTACAAAGAAGATTTTGACAGAATTGTGTTGGGTGTATCTGTGGCGTCACTTGAGCACGTATGCCCTTCATTATTAGCGTGGGATACTAAATTTGCAGCACAAGCAAAGCAAGTCAAAACGGTGGCAACCCAAGCTGCCCAACTATGGCTTAATAAAACAGACGAGCAATTAGGCTGGCAATATATTCCAAAGAGTAAAGAAGGCCCAATTCTAAGTGGCTTTAGCGAACCATTTGATACGTGGGCGGCAATGATGAATTTAGTCGACAAAGAGCAATGGCCTACTGATTGTCCTCCTAAAAACATTGCTTATTTTTGCAGTGTTTTTCCTTGTGAGCACTATCCATCAAAAAGTGAACATCAATTTCCTCTACAGGTTAAATCGCAAGTAAAGGTAAACCTAGAAGCAATACTAGAAAAAAACATGCAGTCTTTATGGCCGCTTGCATATCAAAATAATGAGTTTGATTGGTCTGTATTATATGAAATATCGTCATCAGGGGATGAACGATTAAATGCTCAATACTGGCGAGTAAACGTTGACCCAAGTGAGCGTTATGTTTTGTCAGTTGCTGGTTCAAGTAAGTATCGACTGGCGACAGATGAAACAAAATTTACAAACCTTTTTATTACCGGAGACTGGATTAAAACGGGTGTTAATGCCGGTTGTGTTGAAGCGGCTGTTATGGCGGGTATGCAAACAGCCAGAGCAATGGTGGGTTACCCACAACACATTAGTGGCGAAAATGCATTTGCAGTTATCAAAAATTAAAATACTCTTCCAGCACAGCTTTAATCGGTTGATTAGTATATAGTTAAACATGTTGTTTACATTTATTTAGCGCAAAGGTCACGTGAAATGAAAAATAAAGGCAAGCTTCTGAATAAAAATATATGGTTGGTATGCTTACCAGGCTTTTTACTGCCACTGCAGGCGAAAGTAGTGGTAGAGGGTAAAAGTGATGATCAGCCTAATATGGAAATCATTGAGGTTTATGCGCAAAAAAGAGCGCAAAAAATTGAAGAAGTCGGCATTTCTGTAAGCACAATAAAAGGGGACGATCTCAAAGCGCAACAGGTTAAAGACTCAACAGAGTTATCTGTATTTGCCCCAAATTTAAAAATTAGTCAAAACGCAGCGGAAGGCACACCACCAGCGGTTAATATTCGTGGCGTAGGGCTAGTTGATTATAACACCGCTAATACATCGCCGGTGGCGATGTATGTGGATGATATAGCCGTGGGCTCTGCCAGTAACCAAATTGTTAACTTATTTGATATTGAGCAGATTGACATTTTGCGTGGCCCTCAAGGAACTTTATTTGGTCGTAACTCTACTGGCGGGGCTATTTTGATCCGCTCTAAACGCCCTGAGTTTGAACAAAGTGGTTATTTAAGTGCTGGTATTGCCAATAACAACGCGACCAGTGTAGATGCTATGTTTAATTCAGCTATTGGGGTAAACACAGCCGTTCGTGTTGCGCTAAACCATCAAAATTATGATTATTCTACAAACAATATTTTTGCTGATTCACCAACAGCGGGCATGCGGCAAACAAATGGTCGAGTATCTTTTTTAGCTGACTTTGACACTGTGCAGTTTTTGATAAAAGGGCATATTTCCGATTGGGATGGCATAGTTCAGCCTGTTGGCAGTATTGGGGTTATTGCTAATCCGCTGACTGGAGAGCGGTGCTCGCCGGCACAAGCAGGTTCAACCACCTGTTTTGATAACTTTGGATTTAATGATGGCAGTGATGATTTTTATACTGTAAGCGTTAATAATAATTCGCCACATAAAACCGATGGTAAGGGGATTAGTGCCCATGTTAATTGGCAATTGGATACACACAATGAGCTTATTTCACTAACTAGCTATAACAAGTTAAAGCGTGATCATGCCTTTAATTGTGATGGCTCTCCAGCACGGTTATGTGAAGGCAATTTAGGTTTAAATACTGATTTAGTAACGCAAGAGTTTCGGTTGCAATCTCAGCTCGCAGAGCATTTTCTTACAACGGGAATTTATTATGCTGATGAGTCTATTATTCAAGACAATGTAAATGATATTTTGCGAGATTATCGAGGCATTTTAGAGACAGATTTAACCGCTACTTTTTTCTATGATAATAGGATAAAAACAAAGAGCATTGCAGCGTTTACCCAACTTGACTATCAATTAAACCAAGATTGGCTAATTACCGCTGGGCTTCGTTATTCTTATGAGTCTTTAGATTACGACTCATCATCCCAGCTTAATATTATTTTAGACCCTAACGATTTAACCGGAGTTAAGGTGCCATTTTATCGTGTTCAGGGAGAGCAATCAGATAATGGCATTTCTGGTCAGTTGGCTGTGAACGTTAAGCTGGATGATGCGACCTATGCCTATTATCGATTTGCTAATGGCGCAAAAAGCGGAGGCTATAACGGGGGGTTTTTATCATCGGTTGAACAAGCACAGCTTGCTGATTATCAAAAAGAACGATTGAACTCACATGAAATTGGCTCAAAGTCTTGGTGGCCACAGTTGGGCATGCGATTTAATTGGGCTGCATTTTATTATGATTATAATGACCAACAGGTGTTTATGAATCAGCCTTCAGTATCTGATCAGAGCCCGCCTATTCAATTATTAGAAAATGTGGCTGACTCGACTATATATGGCCTAGAGGCTGATTTTGAGTATTGGCTGACCGGTGATTTGAATGTTAAGTTTGCTATGGGTTATATACCCCATGCAGAGTTTGAAGAATATGTTGATCCTTTAGGTAACGCATTAACTGATAATCGCTTGCCGTTTACCTCAAAATGGAACCTCAGTGCAGGCATTGAATACACGCACGTGCTGGCTAATCACCCACTAACAACGCAATTATTAGTTGATTATCAATCCGACTACTATTTTGATCAGAATCAAAACCCTTATGCGATGCAAGATGGCTATAGTATTTTTAATGCAAACATACATTATCAACATGATAACTGGGCGATTGCTATTTGGGGGAAAAACCTCTTTGGTACGCAATATAGTCACTTAAAATTTGATTTAAGCTCTTTCCTTGGCATGCTTGAAGACTTTAAAGGTGAAGGCAGACGTTTTGGTTTAGATGTTAGTTATCAGTTTTAATTTTAGTCTTTAAATTAAGGTGCGAAGTATGCCAATGAAGGCAGTTCTAAAGCTATTTTTATATTGTGTATTTTTGTGCTTTAGCAATTTAGCGCCGGCAGATACACTCGCTCCTATTGTTTATACTTTAAAACAACAAGATACTGATTTGCTCGGTCAGGGTCATGTATTTCAGGTAACGAGTGATACTTTTCCCCGTAACCACAGTGAAATAGAAATGTGGCTTGAAGATAAACAACCACAATCAAGAACATCGTTTTTTGGTGGTAGTTTTTGGTTTGTCATAGCACTTGAAAATAAAACAGATTTAGATGAACTGGTGCTCTATCCGTATAACACGTTACTTTCAAAAATCGAAACCCGGATTTATGATATATCGAACTTTGATGAACCAATAAAGCAGTATGTCACTGGGGGGGGTTACCCAAATGAGTTTGCATTTCACTATGGGAATAAAGTTAAGCTGACGCCTAATCGTTCTTACGTATTAATTGCAAAATTTCAAAGTGAATATTTTTATACTCCACCAAAATTAGTGCTTTCATCTTATGACGATTTTTTTGTAAGAAAAACCTCAGACAACATGATTATGTTGCTGTGCTTTGGGGTTGGTATTGCGTTAGGTTTATACAATTTTCTTATTTACTTGGGTGATAGAGATAAAACCCATTTGTACTACGCCATGTTCACAGCATGCTGGGTGTTGGCTTGGAGTCAGTTTTTTCATATACCGGATCAAATTTTTGGTTTTTACAATGCCCATTTTCATTGGTTAGGCTTTACTTTAATTCCCATCACAAATATTTTATTTTTTAACAGCTTACTTAAATTAAAAGACACGTCTCCTAAGTTATCTCGATTATCAATCTACTTAGGCATTGTTGCCACCGCAGGCGCACCTTTTGCAATGGTTTGGCCTGGTTTTGGCTTTATTTGGGCCACTTTAGTAACAGGGGCAACTTTATCTCTAGGTATGGTTGTTGGTATACGAAGCTGGATCAGTGGCTTTAAACCAGCTCGCTATTTTGTTCTCGCCTATTTGGCTATGGCCATTCCTAATATGGTTGGCAATTTAACTAATCTAGGACTTATTGAGCCAATAAAAATGGATCTCTATTTACTTGGACTTATTGGCACAGCGCTCGATGCAGTATTACTTGCTTTTGCTGTCGCAAATAAATTCAGTATTTTGCATCACCAGAATGTTGAACTGACTAAAAATTTGGAACACAAGGTCGAACTGCGTACCCAAGAGTTACAACAATTGGCGGAGGAGCTTCGTGATGCAAGTGAAGCTAAAAGTCGATTTTTAGCTAACATGAGCCATGAGATCCGCACCCCAATGACATCCATTATTGGTTATGCTGATGGGATAATTTTAGGTGATATACAGCCTCATGAAAGAAATCATGGGATCAGGGTGATTTTGCAAAACAGTCGTCATGTACTTGGGCTAATTAACGATATTTTGGATATGTCGAAAATTGAGGCTAACCGCTTAGAGATAGAATTAGTTGAAACGGATTTGTTTGCCACTATTGCTGAAATTGAATCATTACTAGGAAAGCAAATCCGCGATAAGGGCTTAAAGTTTCAAGTTGATTATCAATTCCCATTACCAGATTGGATAGTCTCAGATCCAACTCGGCTTAGACAAATATTATTAAATTTAGCAACCAATGCACTTAAATTTACTACCCAAGGCTACATAAAGCTCACAGTGGGTTGCAATCAAAAGCAACTAATAATTAAAGTTGAAGACACCGGTATTGGAATGACTGAAAGTGAGCAAAAAGACTTGTTTACTCCCTTTCACCAAGCTGACTCGTCCATTTCTCGTAAATACGGTGGTACTGGGCTTGGCTTAAATATATCAAAAAGCTTAGCAAATAAACTAAATGGCGATATTACTGTATTTTCTGTGGTAGGTAGGGGTAGCGAGTTTTGCTTTACTATGGAGTTAAATACAACCGAACATACGCAATGGGTTAACGCATTTGACGATATACGTAAACCACAAACCAAAGAGCTATTTTTAAATAATAGTCAGCGAAATTTAGTGGGTAGAGTACTTGTGGCTGAAGACCATCCAGAAAATCGTCAGCTTATTAAGCGAATTTTAGAGCGGATGGGGTTAACCGTTGTCGCTGTTGAAAATGGTCGAGATGCAGCGCAAGCTACGATGGATGAAAGCTTCGATTTAATTTTATTAGATATTCAAATGCCAATTATGGATGGTGAGCAAGCAATTAATATTATGCAAGCAACAGGGGTAACAACACCCATTGTGGCACTCACTGCTAACACGATGAAGCATGAAATTGATCGCTATTTAAAACAAGGTTTTATTGATCATATTGCCAAGCCTATAGATAGAAGTTGTTTTAGTAGTAAAATTGCAAGTTACCTTGATATTGATATATGCGAGAACATTAAGCTACCCGATGAGGAGTTTTCACTACTCAAGCAAGAATATATTAAAGGGTTAAATAAACAAAAAGATACGTTAGTCTCTCAATTTGAGCAGGGTGATATAACGGGTTTTGCACGCAGCG
Organism: Pseudoalteromonas sp. S1609; assembly: GCF_005887255.1. Classification (GTDB taxonomy): domain Bacteria; phylum Pseudomonadota; class Gammaproteobacteria; order Enterobacterales; family Alteromonadaceae; genus Pseudoalteromonas. The sequence goes on from NZ_PNDJ01000016.1 coordinate 31,407, forward strand.
TACATATGATCAAAGGAACGGCTGGAATGTTTGAATGCAAAGCGTTGTATAAACAGGCTGTTGATTTTGAAACAAACTTAAAGTCTTCACCTGACGCTTTCGACATACAACAAGTTGAGGCTCTACTCAATGCGATTGACGTTATTTTAAACGTTCAAAAAACACCTTAAACTTTATATTTTATCGTTGAATAACCGCTATACGCTTTGTTATGAAGACAAGTAGAGTTATGCATGCTTAAATATATTCTCTAGTAGGAGGACGTATGCAGTATCAACATATTAAGGTGCCAGACAATGGCGAAAATATTCACATTGATGACCAAGGACAGTGGCATATACCCAAGCAACCTATTATTGCCTATATTGACGGTGATGGTGTTGGCTTAGATGTGATGCCAGTAATGCGTCAAGTAGTGGATGCTGCCATAGAGCATTGTTATGGCAAGGAACGTAAGATACATTGGATGCAGGTGTATAATGGTGAACAAGCGGCCAAGCTTTATGATGGTGACTGGTTCCCTCAAGAAACCATTAATGCGGTACGTGAATGCAAAATTGCTATAAAAGGGCCGCTAACCACACCTTTAGGCGGCGGGTTTCGCTCTCTTAATGTTGCGCTTCGCCATGAAATGGATTTATTTGTTAATATGCGCACTATAAAAGGCTTTAGTGCTTTACCCACGCCATTAAAAAACCCTTTTACCACTAATATTACTGTGTTGCGCGATAGCAGTGAAGACGTATATTCAGGAATTGAATGGCAGGCGGGGAGTGTTGAAAGTGAAAAAGTGCTCGATTTTTTGTGTGAAGAAATGGGTGTCACCCGTCTTCGTTTCGCTCAAGAGTGTGGTATAGGGATTAAAAATATATCTAAAGAAGGGTCAGAGCGATTAATACGCTTTGCCATTAATTATTCCCTTAAAAATGAGAGAGAGTCACTTACGTTAGTGCACAAAGGTAATGTTCTTAAATTTACCGATGGGGCGTTTAAACGCTGGGGCTTTGCGCTTGCAAAACAAGAATATAATGCCAAAGAACATGAAAATGGGCGTTGGCTTGAAATACAACGAACCAATTTACCCCCCTTGATTATTAAAGAAGTGATTGCCGATAATATGTTGCAGCAATGCTTGATGGATCCTGCGCAATTTGATGTGGTGGCTACTACAAATCAAAATGGTGACTTTTTAGCCGATATGCTCAGTGCACAGGTTGGGGGGGTAGGGATTATGCCTGCCGCCAATTTAAATACAGAGGTGGCTTTTTTTGAGCCGACCCATGGCACGTTCGAGCGAATAGCTGGTCAAGATAAGGCAAACCCAAGTAGTAGCTTATTAAGCGCGGTGCTAATGCTAAAATTTATGGGATGGGATGAAGCGGCACGTTTAATCGAAAACGCCTTAGAAACTACATTTGCCAGTGGCCAGGTAACTTTTGATTTGGCTCATTCAAATCATAACTCGACAACCTTAAGCTGCGAACAATTTGCTAGTAAGGTTATCGAGCACTTTTAAACGACTGCATGTTAAGCTGCTGAAGCGTTAGCGGTTGCTTGACGATGAACACATGGACGCTCTGTTAGCTCTGCTGCTCTGTGATAAAGCTCATGTGCACTTGGCTCGTCACATACAGTGCCACTGAGCGTATCCATTAACGCAACTACAATAATGGCTGGTACTTGACAGCAGTATTCATCTAATACAGCTTCGGTTGTTTGTGCATCAACATGGCAATGAGGATGGCTTTTACGTTGATAGGCACTTAATAAAGTGTTTACGTCGAGAATATCGTTTTCTTGATGTTTATTTTTACGACACTTACAGCCGAATTCATCAACTAATGTGGCAAGTGACTGGTAAACGTGACCCGTCTCAAGCGGCGTATTTGGGCATAATTGTTGTTCAATGAATTGATGTAAATTTGCATCAATGAATAACCCGTCTTGTTGTGTGAAGCTTACTGATGTTTGCATAATTATTACTCTTAGTTTGTTGGCTTAACTTCACTGTAGCGCTAAGTGTAATATTAATGAAATTGTTGTTTTCAATAATTGATATTGATTTAATCAATATTTTTATATGTTACCTATCAACCACTGTATTTGCGAACGCCAATAACTCACGTCTAAGCCATTGATGCGCTGGTGTGTGGTGTAATAACGGGCTCCAAATCATTTTTACTTCTATAGGGACAACTTGAAATGGTACTGGGCTAATCACTAAATTAGTGTGACTGGTTAATAGTTTTGCTTGACGACGGGGTAGCGTTGCTATGAGTTGCTCAGATTGACACAGTAAGCTGGCAATCATGTAATGGCGAGTGAATACGCGTATTTTACGGGTTTGTTCTAATTGCCACAAAGCTTCATCTACCCAGCCTAATTTTTGTTTTCCTGACTTATTGGTTACTGCGGGTTCTGGCCCCCAGCCTGCGCGGTTAACCCATATATGCTCGCTTTGTAGATATTGATTTAAGTGAGCATCCGTTAAAAAAGCATTATTTGGATGGGTTAAACAACAATAATTATCTCGCCATACAGTCGCTTGATGAAAAGAGCGCGGCAGACCATTAAAGCGATTTATTGCCAAATCGATAGTGCCTTTTTCCATATCTTGTAAATTTACATCACTGGGACTGAGCACATCAAAGTCAATGCCCGAGTTTTTAGCTAGTTGCTCGCAAATAAAGGGGGCAATTAGAGTCGATTCTAAATAATCGTTTGCCATAATACGAAATGTAACTTGCGCAGTTGCTGGGTTAAATTGCTCGCTTGGTTGAGTGATCTCCTCTGCCATTTTAAGCAGCGCTTCAATTTCAGGTTTGAGCGACAGTGCTTTGGCTGTTGGAGTCATAGAGCCCGCAGCTCGTACCAGCAAAGGATCATCAAATAAATCTCTTAGACGTTTTAACGCATTACTCATCGCTGGTTGAGTTAAAGCAAGCTTATTAGCTGCTTTTGATACGCTTTTTTCATCTATTAATACATTTAAATAGACGAGTAAATTGAGGTCGACATTTCTTATATTCATATGATCAATTTTATTTATTTGCTGTATTAATTACCTAAATTAAAGTGTGCTTGCTAAGGTGTAAACCTCTAATAAAAAATAATCAGCATAATTGCTAAAAATAGAAGCGCCTAAATCATGCCAAGCACGTCATTAACCTCTCAACATAATCCGGTACAAACCGTGGTCGCCACTAAGTTAGCCCGAGCGATATTTGCAGGCTTTGAGGCTATGTTTGCACAATTTTTAAATATCACCTTAGGGGCACAAAGTCGCTTTGAACAACGCCAGTATCATGAAGTGCAAGCAGCAATGCGAGAGCGCTTACAAGTGTATGAACGCTTAGTAAAGCAAGTAAGTGAAGCCGTTAGAGTGATTGCTTATGATGAATTGAACTGCCCTCAAACATGGCAGCGGGCTAAAAATATTTATGGTGAGATGGTAAAAGAGCATGAAAACCAGCCCATTGCGCATACATTTTTTAATTCTACTTTTGGCGCTATTTGGGATGATAAAAAAATTCGCACAGTTCACTTATTTGTATTAAAAGCAAAATACCGAGGGCAGCCGCGCTCTTATGAAGGGCTTGTAAGTCGTATCTCCTTAAAAGAAGGGTTTGATCAGGCAATTAAAGCCTTATTAAATGAGCAAGTGTTTAGAGTCCCCTTTAAAGATTTAAGTAGTGATTTAACTAAGTTACAAGCAACGTTAACGCAAGGTGCTCAGCAGCAATGTCGACAAGTATACGAATTAATAAACTTAAATGATGGTTATATTGAATATGCTAACTCGCATTTTTATCGCAATAAGGCCTGTTATGTCATAGGGCGATGTATTGCCAAAAATGGCGATAACATGCCTTTTGCAATTGCAATTTTAAATACCTCTGACGGGCTTACAATTGATGCTGTAATGATGGGGGCTGATCAACTAAGCTTATTATTTGGCTTCGCACGTACCTATTTTATGGTAGATACCGACCAACCTGCCCGTTATGTTGACTACCTCAGTGTGTTAATGCCTCACAAACAACGTTTTGAATTATTCAATGCGATTGGTTTCATCAAACATGCCAAAACCGAGTTTTATCGTTATAAAGTAGATACGACTAAAAGTAGTCCCGAGGAATACACGTATCATCTAGCGCCAGGGACTCCAGGTATGGTGATGCTGGTTTTTACTATTGATGGCCTAGATTATGTTTACAAGGTGATAAAAGATAAGTTTAGTGCCCCAAAAACAGCAACAAAACAACAAGTAAAAGATAAATATAACTTTGTAAAACAAGCCGACAGAGTAGGGCGCTTAGTCGATACTCATGAATTTAGATACCTTGCATTTGACTTAAGTCGTTTTAGTGAAGAACTGCTAATACAAATGAAAAAACACATTGGCGATAGCTTAGTCATTTCCGGCAAAGCCTTAATACTAAAACATGTTTACGTTGAACGAAAAATGACACCGCTTAATTTGTATATTAATCAGTGTAATAGTAAATCACTGCAGCAGGTGATGATTGATTATGGTAAAGCGATTAAAGAGCTTGCCAGTGCTAATATCTTTGCTGGTGACATGCTGATGAAAAACTTCGGCGTAACGCGTTGGGGGCGAGTAGTATTTTATGATTATGATGAAATTTGCCCTCTTACCGATTGCAATTTTAGAGACGTGCCAAATACACAAAACGCGTTAGAAGAATTAAGCTCACACAGCTATTTTGATATAGATCAAAATGATATATTTCCCAGTCAATTTAAAGTTTTTTTTAGTGCCAGTAACAGCGCGTTTAACCACTTTAATCATTACCATAGTGACTTATTTACAGCAAAGTACTGGCAAATGACCCAGCAAGGAATTGAGCAAGGCCAGCTTCCGGATGTATATCCTTATAAGCAAAGTTGGCGTTTTAATACTATGTCAGTAAATTAACGCTGAGTTGGTTTCTTCAGGCACAGTTAACACGATAAGGATTATGATGAAATTTACTATACTCGCTTGCTTAGTTTTATTGCCATACTCTGTATTTGCCAATCCCCTATTAGGTACGTGGGAGTTTGTTCAAGGAAAATACGCGGTAGAAGATGGGTTTGTCAGCGCTAAAGCCCCAGAGATAACTTCAATCAAATTAGTAACAGCAACACACTTTAGCTATATCACAGAAAAAAATGGCCAATTTAGTTATGCTGGTGGTGGCCAGTACCAATTAACCGATGGGCAATTTATTGAAACCTTTAAGTATGGCAATATTGCATCATTGATGGGTAAAACCATGGCTTTTGATTATAAAGTTGAAGGGAATTTGTGGCATCATTCTCTTACAGAAAATGGCCAGCTAGTTGAAGTCGAAGTGTGGCGAAAAATCAAATAAACCCAATACAAGGAGACTTATGCAGTACATTTCACATCATGAGCAGCAGTTAGCGTTTTCGAAAACCGATAAACCAAAGGTTAATAACAATGAAGTGCTAGTAAAAGTGGCAGCGATTGGGGTTAACCGCGCTGATTGTATGCAGCGTCAAGGTAAGTATCCTGCTCCTGAAGGAGATAGCCCTATTTTAGGACTTGAGTGTGCAGGCACCGTGTGTGAGCTTGGCAGTGAGGTAGACCCTAAATGGGTCGGTAAGCGTATTTTTACATTATGTGCTGGTGGCGCTTACAGTGAATTCGTCGCAGTGGATGCGCAGCAGTTAATGATATTGCCTGATCATATCTCTATGGCGCAAGGTGCTGCTATAAGCGAAGTATATTTAACTGCCTTTGGTGCGCTATTTGAATTAGGCAAGTTACAATCAGGGCAAACGGCGCTTATTCATGCCGGTGCCAGTGGTGTTGGTGGGGCTGCTATTCAAATGGCAAAAAGTGCTGGTGCACAAGTAGTGATTACCGCAGGTTCGGATGAAAAATGTGAACATGCTAAAAGGTTGGGTGCTGACCACGTAATTAATTATAAAACCACTGATTTTGCTGAGTATATGAAATCACATAAGCTCACTGCAAACGCAATTGTTGACCCTGTGTCTGGTAGCTATTTAAATAAAAATGCCATGGTGGCCGCAATGGATTGTCAGGTTATTATGCTGGCATTTTTAGACGGGCGCTTTGCAGAGGTAGACTTTGCACGTTTATTACAAAAGCGGATTTCGTTTCATGCATCAACACTTCGTAATCGCAGTATTGAGTTTAAACGCGATCTGAGAGATGCATTTGTCGCGCGTTTTTACGATGATATTGCCAACGAGAACTATGACTTTAATATTTATAAAACTATGCCATGGCAACAAGCTAGTGAGGCTCATGCCATTTTAGAGGGTAATGAAAACTCAGGTAAAGTTGTGCTACTGGTTGAATGATATAAGCAAGCAGAGTGGGATTAATATTGTTAATTAGGCTGTGCGCCCATATAATTTAGTGAACACTATAAAATATTAAGGCAAATAATGAATCCAATTATTGCAATATTAAAAGAGCACAACGTCAGTGATGAAAAAGTAGCCGCGTTGTTTGAAGCATTTACCCAAAACCCAATGATGGCTATGGCATTAGTGCAAGAGCTGGGTATACCACCAGAAAAACTTCAGCAATTAATGGCTGTAGTGATGACTCAACCGCATTTGATTAAAGAAGCTACTGATGAATTAGGGCTTGATTTTGCAAAAGTACAAGAAGCGAAAGACAAGTTAAATCAGCAGTAAACCATCTTTAGAGACATGTTTTATACATGTCTCTATCATTAAACATGTTTTGTTACACACTCCTTTGAACGGCTCTGCGTTTATACAGTCAAATAAATACTTAACCCATAGCAGAGAAAAAACATGAAGCGACTTTATAAATTTTGGAAAAATAATCGCTCTTTAATTGTATTCATTATTTTAATGAGTGTATTTCGTAGTGCCGTCGCCGATTGGTACGAAATACCAACAGGTTCAATGAAACCGACTATTGAAGAAGGCGACCGAATCCTTACCGATAAAATGGCGTATGATTTACGTATACCATTCACGCATGTATCCCTTTTGAGAATGGCGGACCCACAAACTGGCGATATTATTGTATTTGACTCGAAAGTAGCGGATAACCGCTTGATCAAGCGAGTAATAGGTGTACCTGGAGATACTATTGTACTTGAAAATAATGAACTCATAATCAACGGTAAAAAGCTTAATTACACAAATTTGCAAAGTAATACGACTTCTTCAGATAAAATAGAAAACTTAAATGGTTATAAGCATTCAATCCGCGTAGCTAATATACCATCACGTTTATCGGGCTTCGACGAAATAACAATTCCTGAACACTACTATTTAGCCATGGGTGATAACCGTGATAATAGTGCAGATTCTAGAGTAATAGGGCTTATCCCACGTGATGAATTACTAGGTAAAGCCGAGCGTGTGATTGTATCGCTTGATTACGATAACTATTACTTACCTAGGACAGAGCGGTTCTTAAAACCTTTAGAGTAATAAAACAGTGGGTATAGAGGCTAACCAAGCATATGTTAGCCTTAATTCGTTTGTGGTTTTTCTAATCTATATCAATTGAATACGCTTCGAGTAGCTCATTTAGCTTCGTTTGCTCTGATGCATCAAACTCGATACCAACACTTAGGCGATTACCCTTCATTTGATTATTTCTGATATAGGACGTGACTATGACAGACTTATTGTCTATTGGTGACAAAATATGCACAAATACTTGGCGTTTTTTTAGCGCAACAAATCCAGAGCTCACATGTATCGCAAAGCGGCAGCCACTGGGTGAAATATCAATGATTAACCCATGCAATAAGCTCTTACTATCGGCGTCTACATCACCTTTGTGTAAACTTATTTTAGCTGGGATATGAGTTGGTAGCCTGCTTGTTTCTCGCAGCTGACGGCTTTCAATTTTTTTAGGGTAAGCTAAATAAATTAATCGTTCTGGGCGAAATGAAATTGCTAATATGCTGGTTGAAAAAGCCACACATTCACCGCGTTCATCTTCAATGATATAACGGACAATAGCGCCATTGCCTTCAACTAAAATATCGCTGTAATCGTTCTTACCTGCTTGAGCAGGGTATTTTAATATTAAATATTTACCGGTGTCATAGCCAATTAAAGTAAGCTTAAAGCGAACTTGAATAGGGTTGTTAAATTGTATATCGATCATCTTTCCAGGAAGTAAATCGAGGAAAAACTTCTTTTGGTCTTCGGTTGGATTATCTTCAACAGTGGTGTTATTGTTATTCGTTTCCACAAACTCTTTCTCAATATTAACAGACACTTAATTATCTTTTAATATAGTGTAAAAATCACTAGAATTAAAGGGGGGATTTAGGAGAGGTAATTAATACTTTATGCTGGTTATAGTGAGTTTTTTCAGTTATAAGCTCCGGTTTACCTATAAAGCTGTTGCTATTTTGGCAACATTAAAGTAAAGAGCATACCTATAACACTTCAAGCGCTTTGCTATTGAAGCCATACCTATATAAACTTTATCACGTTAAGTATTATGGTTTTTGAGCTTATGTAGAGAATACTAGTGCTTGCAAAGCGATTGAGCAAAGGGTGATGGTACCACCTATCTACAATACTACTTAATTATTATATTGTGACATACCTAGGTCCTTGCAAATTTAACCTCAAAAGGTCAACTGGCCTTAAACACCATCTAAACGTTTAAATCAAAGTAGCACAAAGGATGATGATGATCGTTAACATACTTGATAAATTAATATTTGCTTGTGCTTTTATTATTTCATTGCAACTACCGCAGTTGAGTGATCATTACCAACAACATTTAGCGGGCTTGTATCATGCGACAAAGTGGCAAGTTGATGGCTATGCAAACACAGCAAAGCAATATAAATTTTCTAGTACACAAGCAATGATAAACCGTCATTTAGCAAATACTGAACCGAGTGTTAGAGCAGATGCAGAACAAAAACAGCAAACCTTGATGCTATTTGCTGACTTAAATCAAGGTATGAAGCTATTCGAGCAAGGTAATTTAGTGCAAAAATTGCTGTATATATTCTCCCCTGAGCGTTTCGACAGATTACAAAATACACTTGATAACTTTAAGTTAGGTATTCCTTTAACCACCAGTGCGTTATTGTTTGCGCTAATATCAGCTATCATATTAAATCAGCTCGTAATGTTGCCGTATACTTTATATGTTGCCCACAAAAAACGAAACGCAGCGAGTGCTTAATGACGTAATTACTGTTGGTGCTTTTTAATCGGCTTTTTAACGATAAAGGCGCCACGAATGTCACCCAGTTTAAAATCAGTTGCCTGATCATTAGGGTATAAAGTCGCTATTTTTTTAGAAACTGCGGGGGCAATGTGACTGCCATGACATGCCAAACACGCTTTTTGAGTAGGGATCGCTTTTACAAAATACCAGCCATCCGGTCTTTGCTCTTGATATTCTATGCTTGCTATAGGCTCGCCATTGAGCTTACGTTGTTCAAAGTTTAATAAAACATTTTTGAGCCATGCATCGGGTTGATTATCTGAGTTACGAGTTTTTAACGCACTGCGGCTAACTTGCCACTTACTATTGCTGTGTTGTGAAGCAATAGCGGGTGCTGCTATATTGCATACACTTATTGCCGCTAGTGGGCCGCTTTGCTTCATAGTACTAACCAGTACCTGTTTTAAATCAGTTGAAAATGCCTTGATGGTTTGTCGTGCCTCGTCGGTATTGTTAGCAAAAGCAGCGGATGAAATAAATAAACTGGAAAAAAGTAAAATAATGCGCATAATACACCTCTGTATATTAGTGATATCTAATATACAGATGAACTGGTGTTTTTCAACTAAATCGTACAGTGTTTCAGCACTTTTTTATTTTTTGATGTACCGCGCCTAAAATCGATAAACAGTCCCAAGTGAGAATAATATGCATACTAGACAAGATGATAATAAAGTAATAAATCAACAAAACATCTATGATGCTGGTGGGCTTAGTGCTGATGATCCCTTGGCGGCAATTAAGGCTATTCGACTTGAGCAGTTGGCACAATGTCGGCTAAAAACACAAAAAGAAGTGCAAGCTGATCTTAAAAAAATAAACCCTAAGCGATAATAATTTGCTAAATTAAATTTATGAATCTTAAATTTCGGATAGTGCAATCAATTCCTTATCTATAAAACACCCTCATCAGGTTATTTCCTTTATTGCTTGGTTATGCGCCTTAGTTGTGCTGTTGATAGGGCTAATATCACCTAACAATAAAGAAATTTTATTGCTATTAACAGTGAGCTCGCTGTGTTTGCTGATGTTTAATAGTGTGGCAATTACGAGCTGGGTATTTCACCAGTTTAAAGATAAGCAGTTACACTTTATAGCGCTTCTATGTAGCGTAGCTTTAATGCTGTGCATAGTAGGGGATGTAATTAACTTTAACTTATCCCAGCACTATCATCGCTATGCAACGTTAATAAAGCATGACTATTTAATTGATTCAATTTTATTGTTTGCACCTGGCTATAGCCTTTTATTTTTAGCCTGTATGTTGGCCTATAAAAGGCAGCAAGCTATATCGCGACTAAAAAGCACCTGTTTCATAGTTGCGGTACTGGTTGTAAGTGCTACGTCACTCGCCTCTATGTATCTTGATGGAGCTGGTATACCAATTTTAGCTATGACAGGTTTTTATAGTGTGGTGGTAACTGCCGTGGGGCTTATGGGTCTTGTGTTGGTTATTACTTATGGTGGTTTTTATGCCCCTAAACCAATTATATGGGTGAGCTTAGGGCTTTTACTAGCTGCATTGGCTGATGCCATTATTGGTGCTTTTTGGATTTATGGTAACCAAGGACAAGGTTTTTATCCTCAGGTGCGCTATATAAATTGGTTTATCTATATTAGCTCCCAATGCTTAGTGATTCATTTAGCAAAAGTAGTCGCTTTAGCTAAATAACGTCAACAATAAAAAAGCCGCTAAATATTTAGCGGCTTTTTAAACAAGCACAGTGCTTACATTACTCGCATACCAGGCTCTGAACCATCGTCTGGGTTAAGAATGTATATTTCTTTACCGCCCGGGCCTGCAGCAAGTACCATACCTTCAGACATTCCAAAGCGCATTTTACGTGGTTTAAGGTTAGCAACCATCACAGTTAGCTTTCCTTCGATGTCTTCTGGTGCGTAAGCTGATTTAATGCCTGCAAATACTTGGCGCGTTTCGCCGCCTAAATCAAGAGTTAACTTAAGCAGTTTGTCTGCGCCTTCTACGTGCTCTGCTTTAGCAATTTTAGCAACGCGTAAATCTACTTTTGCAAAGTCATCAAATTCAATCTCAGCTGCGATAGGCTCTTTTGCCAGTGGGCTATTAGGATCGATTTTGTCTTTTTCAGCGATTAAGCTTTCTTTTGATTCTTCAACCATTTTATTCACTTTGTCCATTTCAACACGTTGCATTAACGGCTTAAATTTATTGATAGGGTGGCTTATTAGTGCAGTTTGCACACCTTGCCATGTAAGCTCATCATTTAAAAAGGCTTCAACATTTGTTGCCATACCAGGTAGTACAGGCTTCAAGTAAGTGATCAGCACGCGAAATAGGTTAAGTCCTAACGAACATACCTGATGCGCTTCTTCTTGCTTAGACTCGTCTTTAATAAGCACCCAAGGCGCAGCATTATCAATAAATTGATTTGCTTTATCAGCAAGCGCCATAATTTCACGGATTGCGCGGCTGTATTCACGATTTTCGTAATGTTCAGTAATAGTGGCTGAGGCATTTTGAAACTCAGCAAGCAGCTGTGGTTCCATAATTGTGTCGCTTAACTTACCGTCAAACTTTTTAGTAATAAAGCCAGCACAACGGCTCGCAATATTAACTACTTTACCCACTAAGTCTGAATTTACACGCTGTGCAAAATCTTCTAGGTTTAAGTCTAAATCGGTAATACCACTATTAAGTTTAGCTGCGTAGTAATAACGTAAAAATTCAGGATCTAGGTTATCTAAATAAGTACGCGCTTTAATAAACGTGCCTTTTGATTTAGACATTTTCGCGCCATTCACCGTAACAAATCCATGAGCAAATACGTTAGTAGGCTTTCTAAATTGAGCGCCCTCTAACATCGCAGGCCAAAACAGGCTGTGGAAATAGATAATGTCTTTACCAATAAAATGATAAAGCTCAGCGTCAGACCCTTCTTGCCAAAAAGCATCAAAGTCGATGCCTTGTTTGTCACATAAGTTCTTAAAGCTCGCCATATAACCAATAGGCGCATCTAGCCATACGTAAAAATATTTACCTGGTGCGTTTGGAATTTCAAAACCAAAATAAGGTGCATCACGGCTTATGTCCCACTGCTGCAAACCATCGGCAAACCACTCATCTAGCTTGTTCGCCATTTCTTGCTGGATTGTGCCTGAGTGTAGCCATTCTTTAAGCATGCCTTCAAAGGCTGGTAAGTCAAAAAAGTAATGCTCAGAATCTTTTAAAATAGGCTCAGCACCCGACATGACAGAGCGTGGGTTGATTAGCTCTGTTGGGCTATAAGTTGCGCCACAGGCATCACAGCTATCACCATTTTGATCTTCTGATTTACAGGTAGGGCAGGTGCCAGTAACAAAGCGGTCTGGCAGAAAAATACCTTTTTCTGGATCGAATAACTGAGAAATAGTGTGCTTTTTAATATGACCGGCATCGTTAAGGCGGTTATAAATAAGCTCACTAAATTCTTTATTTTCTTGGCTGTGAGTGCTGTGGTAATTATCAAATTTGATATTAAAATCAGCAAAATCGCGTTGGCGTTCTATGCTAACGTTTTTAACCATTTCCTCTGGCGTGATCCCTTGCTTTTGCGCATTAAGCATAATAGGTGTGCCATGAGCATCATCGGCGCACACATAGTATGCTTCGTGGCCTTGTAGTTTTTGAAAACGCGACCAAATATCAGTTTGAATATACTCTAATAAATGCCCTAAATGGGTAGGGCCATTGGCATAAGGTAATGCGCTAGTAATCAGGATCTTTCGCTGTGCCATAATCATTCCGAATTAAGCGTTCCTAGTCAGGAACAGATGAAAATTATTACATTATCGATAAGCGGGGTGCTAACAGAGTACACTGCTTATGGATATTTACTAATTGACTGGTGTTAATGCCCTGAATGTTACATAATTCCGTGGCACTTTTCATCAAAGAAACGCTATTTTATTGCTATGTTTGGACTGTCGAAACTATTCTCTGCTAAATCGGTGCAAAAACAACCGATTATTTCTGCTCTAGCGGCCTATCGCAGCGCCGCTTTTGCTGTGGGTATTGAGCAAGATTTTATTGCTGATATTACTCAAAACACCGATAAATCAATTACTGTTAAACTCATTCTTCCGTTTGCCGCGCAATCTGAAATGCCCTATGTCGCTAAATTTTTAGCTGAGCGACTTAAAACTGAAGTAAATGTAAGCGCGGTGGTTGCACTTAAAGAACCAGCAAAATTTAAAGCTATAAAACATATTATCTTAGTGGCCTCAGGTAAAGGCGGAGTGGGTAAGTCAACTACTGCTGTTAACATTGCTGGGTCGCTTAAAAATGAAGGCGCTAAAGTAGGTATTTTAGATGCTGACATTTACGGCCCGTCTATTCCTATGTTGTTCGGTTTGGTAGGCAGTGAGCCTGTTACTAAAGACAACAAACAATTACAACCATTTGATGCCAGCGGCATTAAAGCGCAATCTATCGGCTTTTTAGTGCCTAGCGACGATGCTACCGTATGGCGAGGCCCCATGGCCTCAGGTGCACTTAGTCAGCTATTAAATGAAACCGATTGGGGTGAGCTTGATTACTTAATCGTCGATATGCCCCCAGGCACTGGCGATATTCAATTAACCATGAGCCAAAAAGTTCCAGCCAGTGGCACTGTAATTGTTACTACGCCACAAGACTTGGCGTTGGCAGATGCGCAAAAAGGCATCGCTATGTTTAATAAAGTAAACGTGCCAGTGCTTGGTTTAATTGAAAATATGAGCCATTACATTTGCGGCCATTGCGGCGAGGCTAATCATGTATTCGGTAAAGATGGCGCACAAAAATTAGCCATGAAGCATGGTGTTCCTGTGCTTTCGCACATTCCGCTTGCGATTAATATCAGAGAATCCTCTGAACAAGGTAAATTGATTGCCAATGATGCAAGTGCCGCTATAAGTGAAACCTACAGTGCAGCCGCACGGCTCATTGCCAGCACGCTTTATTATCAACAACATCACAACGCGATTGAAGTTGTGATTACGGAAGATTAAAAATGAGACTTTCAGATACACATATAAAAGAATATTTAAACGATGGGCGGATTGTTATTGAGCCAGCGCCAACCAGTGAAATGATTTCAGGGGTGACTGCGGATCTTCGTTTGGGTAATAAGTTTAGAACTTTTCATGCCCATAATGCTGCTTACGTTGACTTAAGTGGACCAAAAGATCAGCTCAATAAAGCGTTAGAATCAATAATGAGCGACGAAATTGTATTAGATGAAGGTGAAGCATTCTTTTTACACCCTGGTGAGCTTGCATTAGCAATAACCTATGAAAAAGTAACGTTACCTGCTGATATTGTTGGCTGGTTAGATGGACGTTCGTCACTGGCACGTTTAGGTTTAATGGTGCATGTCACCGCACACAGAATCGACCCTGGTTGGAGTGGTAATATTGTCTTAGAGTTTTACAACTCGGGTAAACTGCCACTTGCGCTCAGACCCATGATGAAGATTGGTGCAATGAGTTTTGAAACGCTCACCGGCCCATGTGAAAACCCGTATAACACCCGTGTTGATGCAAAATATAAAGATCAAAATAGCGCGGTGGCAAGTCGTATCAGTGATGATAAATAGTAATTCTGATTTTTAGAAACGATTACTATGTTTGTTGATGAAGCGCGTAACCTAATAATTGAAAATATTGGTTAAGTGCTTCATTGGCTTGTAGCGTTTGGCTAAGCTCAGGGTAAATTAAATTATTACTGCTTAATCCACTGACCAAAAAGCTATTTTTTATTGTTTGGTGCTGATTTATACAGGCTTCAAAACACCGAGCTGCAAGCTCCTCTGGCATACTCATGTATTGCTGCTTGTGTGCCTTATCAAACGCGATACAGCGTTGTACAAATTCATTCGCATCTTCCCCGTTTCGCGCTAAAAATACCTGCTTATAAAATTGATTAAGTGCATCATTAAGTGGATGGCTCAAATCAGGAGAGTTTGATAGCCATAACTTAGAGGCGAAACCAAAGCGGGTTTTTGATTTAAACAAATGCTCACTAATATGATGGTCGAATGCATGAAACCACTCATGGGCTAAAGCACCGCCGCCTGCGTTTTTTGCCAGTGCGAGAGTTTGGTCATAAGCATTATAGTGTGCTTGCACACCTTTTTGTCCGCCATGGCCAAAGGCAAAATTAAGTTTACCGCGAAGGCCAATTGCTGTTGGTGGTAAATGTAAAATTTGCGCTAAATCAGCCAGTGCATCATAAATTAAATTGGCACTAATAAAGCGCTCTTCTTTAGTCACCCACTTACCAACCACCATCGAACGAAAACCAAAAGTCGTTCTAATATCGCTAAAATCAACTTGGTCGTCAAAACGATAGTCAGGGCCTTGGCGAGAGAATCCGCGCTTTAATCGAGAAGGGGTATTACGCATTAGTCATTTCATTTTTAATTACAGGTAACGTGCTTTTACGTGAGCGGGCATATGTTGGGTTTGTTTGGTAATTAATTCATCTAATAAATCATACAACGGCGCCGGATTGAGTGCTTCAATAAGCGATAAACTATGCGCTACTGCCTCTAGCGTTGACAAGCTATCTGCTCTTGGGGCTTTACGAATAGCATAGCGGTTAGTAGGAATATGGCGAAAGCTTACTGTTTTAAACTGTTTTAATAGCGGAGTTAATTGCAAAATTTTAAAAGCTTTATTCCATGTTCCATCGATCACTATTAAATGCGTAATCGGTTGTACGTTTTCATTGTTATTGGCTAAATCTAACTCAATTGCGCCCTCGTTTGGGTAGAGTAACACCGTTGAGCTGAGCGGCAGCTTTTGCAAGCAAGCAAAGTCTTGATTATTTTCGCCTTTAATTATTTTGCATCGCATTAAACTTAATGCCAATAACTGTGCCGTATTTTTGCTCACTTTTGCTTCGCTGGGGTGCTGTAACACAACAACCTGAGTTTGGTTATCAACACAGGTGATTGCATTGCAAATACAGGTGCTTAGCGAAAAATTACAGCGTTCACAAAGTGCACGTGCCATAAGCTAACCATTCGATTAATACATTTGACCTAATTATACATTTTTGCATTAATAAAGTTGGTTTTTTTTGTGCTTAGATATAGAGTAAGAGATGAAAGAGAAATCGCAGGACCGCATTAAAGGGCATTAATATGACAGAGATCAGTATCGACGAATCCGCTTTAGAAAGTATGGAATCGCTATTAGGTGAACAATTTCCAGATACGTTGGAATTTTGTTGTGCGGAATTTGAGCGCTTAGGAAGCGAAACTATTGCAGCGCTTGGGCAAGATAAAGAGGCTGCTATTCGCCATTCTCATAGCCTTAAATCAAATGCGGCTCAGTTTGGAGCGGCAAGTTTAGCCGAAGTGGCACGTTTAATTGAATATAATTTAAATAATGATAACGAGGAACAGGCTGTTGATGCAGCAAATAATTTAATGGCGCAAGTTATTGGCTCACAAGCAAAATTAAATGAGTGGCAAGCTCAGAGGTAAGCTCGTTTAAAAAGAACAGAATAGA
Source organism: Pseudoalteromonas sp. S1609 (assembly GCF_005887255.1). GTDB lineage: Bacteria > Pseudomonadota > Gammaproteobacteria > Enterobacterales > Alteromonadaceae > Pseudoalteromonas. The sequence continues at coordinate 48,175 of NZ_PNDJ01000016.1, forward strand.
ATGTTAACGTGAATTTTTTTCAGTTTTAAGCGCTTAATTTCCCTAGTAATTCACGGCTTTACTGAGTTAGTCTTAAGACTAACTTGCTCTTTAGAGGTAACAATGTCAGAAATAAAAAAGAGTCATAAATTAGACGGCGTCTGTTATGACATCCGTGGTCCCGTTTTAGTGCAAGCTAAAAAAATGGAAGACGAGGGCCAAAAAGTACTTAAGCTTAATATTGGTAACCCCGCGGCGTTTGGTTTTGATATGCCAGAAGATATGCACCGCGACATTATTCGTAATTTATATTCTGCTCAAGGCTATTGTGATTCTAAAGGGCTTTACTCTGCGCGTGTTGCTATTTATCAGCATTACCAACAGCGAGGTTTACACAACTTAGACGTTGATAATATTTACATTGGCAACGGTGTGAGTGAACTTATTCAAATGGTTACTCAAGCGTTGTTAAATAATGACGATGAAGTATTAATTCCTGCACCCGATTATCCGCTTTGGACTGCGTCGGTAAAGCTAGCAGGCGGTAACCCTGTTCACTATTTATGTGATGAAGAGCAAGATTGGTTTCCTGATATTGATGATATTAAAAGCAAAATCACCTCGAAAACTAAAGCATTGGTGTTAATAAACCCTAATAATCCAACAGGGGCAGTGTACAGTGATGCCTTGCTTGAAGAGTTGATAAGTATTGCCCGAGAGCACAAGCTTTTACTGTTAAGTGACGAAATATACGAGAAAATTCTGTACGACGGCGTTACCCATACTTCTATTGGTGCATTGTGCGACGATATTCCCATTATTACGTTTAACGGTTTAGCTAAGACATATCGTGCCGCTGGTCTTAGAATGGGTTGGATGGTGCTAAGCGGGCGCACTGCCTTAATGACAGATTTAATTAAAGGCCTCGATATTCTTGCCTCAATGCGTTTATGCGCAAACGTCCCTGCTCAATATGCCATTCAGCAAGCATTGGGTGGGGTACAATCCATTGACAGTTTAATTGACCCCGGAGGTCGCTTATACGAGCAACGAGATATTGCTTGGCGTGGATTAAATGCAATTGAGGGGATAAGCTGTAAAAAGCCAAAAGGGGCGCTGTATGCATTTCCCAAAGTTGATACAAAATTGTTTAATATTAAAAATGATGAACAAATGATGTTTGACTTGTTAAAGGCAGAAAAAATATTATTAGTACATGGGCGCGCTTTTAACTGGCCAGATCCCGATCATTTTAGATTGGTGTTTTTACCTAATAAAGATGATCTAAGCAGTGCAATGATGAAAATGCAGCGGTTCTTCAAAGATTACCGACAAGAATAAAGTAAAAAACGAGCCAAATGGCTCGTTTTTTGGTTAATGCACTAAAGTAAATGGCCGTGTTTCAAAGCATGTAATAGGGCATTCCATTCGCTGTCTTGGAATGCCAGCTTCCATAAAAACGTGCCCTTGCACAGTAAAGCCGTTATTTTTGAATCGTTCTACTTCATTTAAAATACAGTTAATACTGACAGCCTCAATACCTTGCTCTTCGGCAAGCTTTACAATGAAATTAAGTAGAGATTTATAAACGTTGCGATTGCGGTGCTGGGGTAGTACGGCAATTCTACCTATTAAACCATCATTACATAATCGACCTGTGGCAACAGGTGAGTGCATATTATCGGTAACCAGAATATGTTGAGCGAACGCATCTAAGCTATCAAATTCAATATTCTTTGGAATATGTAATTCGTAAACAAAAACACGCTCTCTTATTTGTTGAAGTTGATCTTTTTCACTTTGCCAATCAACTTTGTCAACAGTATAAACCATAGCCTCCTCCTAGCTAAACCAAATCCCCTCATTTACCAGTGTAGTAAAGGTTTCGATAAAATCTAGGCTAGGTGTGGTTGAATTCAGCAAGCTGCTATCAAATTCAATAAAATCAGTTAGCTGTTTTACAGCCTCTAAATCAGATAGCGGTAAAGGGTAGTTTTCGCCATTAACACTTAAAAGCAGCTCATCACCTATGCATTGGTAAATTGCACGCGTGCCACCAAGACGCTCAAATGTCACATCACTGTCCAGTTGTTGCATAATTTCAGCTGTACTAAACGGGTTTTCTTCAGGCGCTAAATCCATATCATGCTTAGGTTGACTTAATGTGTTTCCTAACCAGTTTTTAAATAAGTTGTCGTTTTCTATTAAAGCTTGCATTAACGTTTTTACTTTATCAACTTCGCTTTGCGTAAGCTCACCTTTTGAATCACGTAGCGCGAGGGTATGGTCCGTGTAACGCTTTTGGCCGCTTTCTGTGTCAATAATATGATCTGCAAAACTAGACAGTAAATCTTGTTGATTAGGCGCTCTAAATCCGACCGAGTAGTTTAAAGCATTTTCAATGGCATAGCCTTCATGCGGACAACCTGGTGGTATGTACAAAATGTCACCAGGCTCTAAAACACAATCAATTACTGCGGTGAAAGCTTCAACTTGTAGCAAGCTTTTATTTTGAGCAAATTGCTTTAATGAGGCGTCAGGTAAGCCTACACGCCAATGGCGTTTGCCTTCACCTTGTATAATAAATACATCATATTGATCTAAGTGTGGTCCAACACCACCGCCAGGGGTTGAGTAGCTGATCATTAAATCATCTATGCGCCAGTTAGGAATAAAACGAAATGGTTCAAGCAATTGTGCGGCTTCTGGGTGCCAATGATCGACTGCTTGTACTAATAAAGTAGCGTGCTCGTCGGTGAGTATTTCAAAATCTTCAAACGGCCCTTGATGGGACTGCCATTGCTGGTTATGGTTGGTTATAATACGCGACTCTATGCTGTCTTCCATAGCAAGGCCTGCCAGTTCATTGGCATCAAGAGGGTCTTTAAAGTCATTAAAACCTCTTTTGATTAACAGTGGCTTTTTTTGCCAATATTGATTTAAAAACGCTTGCTCAGATAATTCATTTATTTTTAATTGATACATAGAATGCCTATAACGTTAAGACCTAAATGAAAAAAGCGAAAGGCAGGTACCTTTCGCTTTTTATTAGTAGATTTGAGTAATTAAACTAAATCATCAATAAACTCAACAGCGCGACCAATGTAGTTGGCTGGGGTTAGCTTTTTCATTTCTGCTTTTGCAGCGTCTGGTAAATCTAAACCATCAATGAAGTCAGCCATAATTTCTTGATTTACACGTTTACCACGCGTTAAATCTTTTAGCTTTTCATATGGCTTTTCAATGCCGTATTTACGCATTACTGTTTGAATTGGCTCTGCTAATAGCTCCCAGTTTTGGTCAAGCTCATCGGCTAATCGCTGTTCGTTAACTTCTAGCTTGCTTACACCTTTAAGTGTTGATTGGTATGCAATAACAGCATAACCCATACCTACACCTAAATTACGTAATACGGTTGAGTCAGTTAAATCACGTTGCCAACGAGAAACAGGCAGCTTTTGCGCTAAGTGACCTAATATGGCATTAGCTAAACCTAAGTTACCTTCTGAGTTTTCAAAATCAATAGGGTTTACTTTATGTGGCATAGTTGATGAGCCAATTTCACCAGCAATGGTTTTTTGCTTGAAGTGATTAAGCGCAATGTATCCCCACATATCGCGGTCAAAATCGAGCAATATAGTATTAAAACGCGCAATAGCATCAAATAGTTCTGCAATGTAGTCATGCGGTTCAATTTGTGTGGTAAACGGGTTAAGTGTTAAACCTAGGCTAGCTACAAATTTATCTGCGTGAGTATGCCAGTCGTAATCAGGGTAAGCACTTAGGTGAGCATTGTAGTTACCTACAGCACCATTTACTTTGCCTAGCATTTCTACTTGGGCAATTTGATCACGTTGACGCTTTAAACGCATGTATACGTTTGCAAACTCTTTACCCATAGTTGATGGGGTTGCAGGTTGCCCATGCGTACGGGTCATCATTGGAATGGCTTTGTATTCAACAGCTTTTTCTTTAATTGCGCTTAATAGCTCATCGCAATAAGGTAAAATAACATTGTTACGTGCTTCACTTAACATTAAACCGTGAGATAGATTATTAATATCTTCAGATGTACATGCAAAGTGAATAAATTCATTAATGGCATGTAATTCAGCGTTATCAGCTACTTTTTCTTTTAGTAGGTACTCTACGGCTTTTACATCATGGTTAGTGGTGCGTTCAATGTCTTTAACACGCTGCGCATCGGCTTCACAGAAGTTATCGACGATAGCATTTAATAGTCCGTTTGCTTGCTCGCTTAAAGCTGGGACTTCTTTTATATCGCTTGCTGCAGCTAACGCTTGCAACCAACGCACTTCAACGGTTACGCGGTATTTGATTAATCCAAATTCGCTAAAAATACTGCGTAGTTCAGTGGTTTTGCTGCCGTAGCGACCATCAACCGGAGAGATAGCCGTTAACGCTGAAAGCTCCATAATAACTCCTAAATTTTAGTTTGAACGATAATTAAATTTTTGTTTTAGCAATGGCGAGAATTTTTCTTTTTGCAAAAAAGAAATGACGACGTTTGCCGCCCATTTGACGCCATAATACTGCACTACGAATGCCGGCTAAAAGTAACGCACGGATTTTGTTTTGAGTGAGCTGCTGTTTTAATAACTCGGGTTTACCATAAACCTGGATTCGGTGCCCAAGGGGGCTTAGCACCGACGAGTATATATCTGCTAAACCGGCAACAACACTGTCATCAGTAATAGCAAAATGATCTAAACGACGATGAATATCATCAATACGTTTACCTAATTCATTGAGGCTCTTACTATTGGCACTAAGGGCTCGCTCTAACTGCATTAAGCCACCCACGTATTTAACTATTTCAACATCTTTTTGAGCACCGGCACTCAGTTGTGCCATTAATGTTTTATAGCCATCACGCAAATTTTGTGTGCCTTGGTATACATCCTCAGGAGAGGCGGGTGAGGTTTGCACAATACTTGATAACAACGTTGATAAGTCATGTTCATCACAACGACCGTATTGAGCAACCTTTTGTACTTGTTTTGCTACTTGGCACATGGCAGCAAGTGCCATGACTTGATGTTGATTCATTACTTAATCACCGAATCAATAATACCACCGCCTAAACAGACTTCATCAGCGTAAAATACGGCGGATTGTCCTGGGGTAACGGCTTTTTGCGGCTCATCAAACAATACGCGTGCCATACCATCTTCTCCAACGAGTAATGTACAGCTTAAGTCTTCTTGACGGTAGCGAGTTTTAACGGTGCAGCGAGTTGTACCTTGCGGGCCAACGCGATCTACCCAGTGTAATTGGTTTGCATTAAGGCCGTTACTGTACAAGCGAGGGTGATCTTTACCTTGACCAACAACAAGAACATTTCGTTCTATATCTTTATCTACCACGTACCATGGTTCGCCCGAGCCTTCTTTCATGCCACCAATTAATAAACCTTTACGCTGGCCAAGGGTGTGATACATCAAGCCTTCATGCTCACCTACATTGTTACCATCGGTGTCTTCAATTACTCCAGGTTGTGCAGGCAAAAACTTTTGCAGAAAATCTTTGAATTTACGCTCGCCAATGAAACAAATGCCGGTGCTGTCTTTTTTATCATGGGTAATTAAATCCTGTTCTTCAGCAATGCGGCGTACTTCTGGTTTGGCAATATCTCCGACAGGAAATAGTGTTTGCGCAATATGCTCATGGCTTAGTGTATACAAAAAGTAGCTTTGATCTTTGTTATCGTCTAGGCCTCGGCACATTACGTATTTGTCATCGCGTAGCTCTCGGCGCACATAGTGACCAGTTGCAATAAAATCAGCACCAAGTGCTTGCGCAGCAAACTCTAAAAACGCTTTAAATTTTATTTCTTTATTACACATTATATCTGGGTTGGGTGTACGACCCGCTTTGTATTCTGCTAAAAAGTATTCAAATACATTATCCCAGTATTCAGCAGCAAAATTAACGGTATGAAGTTCAATGCCTAACTTGTCACATACAGCTTGTGCATCTTTTAAATCTTCAGCAGCAGCGCAATATTCATCATTGTCATCTTCTTCCCAGTTCTTCATAAACAAGCCTTCTACTTGGTAGCCTTGCTGTTTTAATAAATATGCAGATACAGAAGAATCAACACCGCCGGACATACCAACGATGACTTTAATGTGACTATTTTCGCTCATGAATAATTTCGCTTATACAGATTACTGTTAACTTGGAAAGGCCGCGATTATAGCATGTATTTTGTTGGTGCTTAAAGAGAGGATGGGGGATTGAATAGATTTTGTTGTAACTTTTTCCATCCAATGGTTAGTAAGGCGTAGTTTGGTGTGTAATTTACTCATTTTTAGGCTAATGAAAAGGGATGAATTATATTGATGGCTTCATACTTTGTAAGTTGCTTTTGTCGTATTTAATTACGTAGCGCTATTCTTCATTAACAAAACTTTACATTTGAGATTACCTACCATATCTTAATTAGTATCTAAACACGTAAATACTTAAATAACCTAAAATATAATCAATGGAATGAATATATGAATTACGCCTCGCAATCACATTTGGTTAAGTCGTTTGTGCTGGATGCGTCCGAAAAAACGGTGTCAAATCTTACTTTTGAAGACGATTATTCACTACAGCAATTCAAAGAATCAGCTTATAAGTTATTTTATGACATTATAACTGTGCCAGCTCCCTATCTTTATCAAGAGCCTAATCCGATTGTTGAGCTGTTTAGGCTTATAGAATCCTCTTTAGGCTCTTTAAAATCATCACAAAAGGCAATTTTAAGCCAGTTAGAGAAATGGTGGGTAGAGTGGCATTTTGTCGCTTCAATGAATGTATCGCTTGAACGTGAAAACAAAGAACAAGACTATAATGTTATAAGCACTACCCAACACCCTATGCGCAAGCATGAGTTGAGTCATTATGCGCGGTTATTCACGATTCTACCCTTACCGGTATGTGATGTTTGTATGGTAACTGGTGATATTTTAAAAGTGAACCAACGTTTTATTGATGTATTTGGTTACACGTTACAAGACGTACCTAATCTTAATGTTTGGTGGAAATTAGCCTACCCTGAAAAAGATTACAGAACATTTGCACAAACGTTATGGCAGGAGTCACTTGAGCAAGCCAATCAAAATAATGATGATATCCCAGCTAATGATTACAGGATTTCTTGTAAAGATGGCAGTGAAATTGTGATGCAAGTTTCTGGTATCAGTGTTGAAGGAGAATTTATTGCTATATTCAACGATGCTACTGAGCGTTTAAAATCTCAAGAAATACTCAGTGATATGGCGTTTTTAGACTCACTCACTAAAATAGCCAACAGGCGGCGCTTTGATGAAAAACTAACGTCTGAATTTAACAAGTTATCGAACGAGCATCGTGAGCTTTCGATGATCATTATTGATATCGATAATTTTAAAAAGTATAACGACCGATATGGTCATCTCGAAGGAGATAAATGTTTATTTCAAGTTGCGCAAAAATTAGCTGAAACCGTCTGCAGGCCAGAAGATTTTGTAGCGCGATTCGGAGGCGAAGAGTTTGTCGTGCTGTTACCTCAAACAGGTAAGCAAGGGGCATTATTTATTGCCGAACAAATACAAAAATCGATTGAAAAAATGGCCATTCCCCACAAAGACAGCTTTACAGGTATATTGTCTGTCAGTATGGGAATAAACACCATAGAGCATGAAGACGATAGCGATCATGCACAATTTTTTAAACAAGCAGATAACGCACTTTATTACGCGAAAAAACAAGGAAGAAATTGTATTGCGTTAGCTACAGATAATTAACGCAACTTGATGGTTAATTATCAATTTCTTTGAATTCTCCGCTATTTATTCCCTCTAGCGTGTATTTACCGATACTGTAGCGAATTAAACGCAAAGTAGGGTGGCCAACATGAGCTGTCATGCGTCTAACTTGACGGTTTCTGCCTTCGTTAATTGTAATACTTAGCCATGATGTAGGTATTGATTTACGCTCTCGCACTGGAGGAGTCCTTGCCCAAAGCGCTGGTTCATCCATTAAAGTTACTTCAGCGGGCAAGGTGATGCCATCTTTGAGTTCGACACCTTTATTTAAAGCATCGATAGACGCTTGTGTTGGGATCCCTTCAACCTGAACCCAATAGGTTTTGTTGGTTTTTTTACCAGGCGATGTGAGCGTATTTTGTAACTTGCCGCAGTTTGTTAATAACAACAACCCTTCGCTGTCCCTGTCTAAACGACCTGCTGCGTAAACATCTTTTATAGGAATAAAATTAGCCAATGTTTGCCTATTTTGATCGTCAGTGAACTGGCAAAGAACATCATAAGGTTTATTAAATAAAATGACTTTTTTATAGCTCTGCGCTATTGCCGGCTTTATTGGTCTTTTTACTGTCCTTTTATTGATACCACTTCGAGAGTAAGTACGGCCTGTATTGCGCTTACCCTTTGAGGAGGGCGAATGTTCAGTTTTATGCTTCATTAAATACACCGTGCAGGTTTAGGTAAACCCGCAATTTTAGTTGCTTGTTTGGCTGGCCCTTTAGGAAAAAGTTTGTATAAGTACATGCTGTTCCCTTTATCCTCACCGAGTGCTTTAGCCATGGCTTTGACTAACATTCTAATGGCTGGACTGGTGTTATATTCAAGATAAAACTCTCGCACAAAGTTAACAACTTCCCAATGCTGCTCAGTTAATGTGATGTTTTCTTGCTCTGCAATAACATTGGCTAACTCTTTTGACCAAACAGTATGATCTAGCAAATAACCTTGTTTATCAGTGTCTATTGATTGATTATTAAATTCCAACATGGTTCACCAAGTAATTGATTGTTTTGCAGTTAAACTGAGGGTAACGAACTCATCATAGCTAATTGCTTTGTCGTTCATATTTAATGATATATCTCGAGCTTCTGCATCATCTTTTAAAATATAAAGTGAGTCAGCAAATTGTCTATATTGCCCTTTTGCAAAGCAAGCGTCACCCACGAGTAAAACACTGTCTGTGAGCATAATTAGATTGTCTAAGCTGTGGGTACTGTAGTAATTCAGTGGTTTTGAAAAAATATGTAAAGTACTCATAGGGTCACCACATGCTGCTGATTGTGAATTAACTGTTTTTGGGCATTAAAGTTTACTATGTTTGCCTCAATGAGTAGTTCACTTTTACTTAAACCATAATCAATCAGTGACTTTTCACAAACGTAAATATTTTCAACATCATAGATTTCCAACATTTTAATGTTTTTAAAAAAATCTTTGATACCTAAACTATTTGGCTTTTGGTTTTTTTTAAGCGCTAACACAGCTGGGCCGCTAAACAACCAGCTAATATTTTGATCTACGGCAGCAAAAATAAGGGTCATATCAAGTGCATCGCGGATATGCATATCATCAAATGGGCTTGACTGACTAATTACGAGTACATTAATCATTTAAATTGTATCCATTTATCTGCTTCACTGGCCAGCATGGCAAATTCAGCTAAGCCTGCAACAGCAAATGCGCCGGTATTTTTTATATCTAAGCCTCGCTTTTCAGCCGCAGTAACGCATAACATTAGATTTATATTTTTTTCAGCCAGTTGCTGCCAAAGCGAGGGAGTACTTAACTCATCTGAGGCTAACTCAAAATGAGTTGAAGCATGATAAATAGCATCTTGGTATAAAAATAACGCATCAACGCTATGTCCCTGCGCTAGGCAGGCATGAGCAAACTTAACAATACGTTGAGTGGTATCGTGATCTGATGGTGGAGTATGTAAAGAAAGTACAAAGCGTGCCAAAACTATTCCAATAAAAAAGCCCCAATAAAGGGGCTATTTTAACAGAACTATTTAATTAGTCATTATTTGCGCCAAGTAAGGCAAGTAATGACGTAAATAGGTTATATACACTTAGGTATAAAGATACGGTTGCACGGATATAATTTGTTTCGCCACCATTAATGATTCTGCTTGTGTCGAACAAAATCAGGCCAGACATAATTAATACCACTGCTGCGTTTAGTACCATAAAAATTAACGAGCTACCTAGGAAAATATTTACAATACTTGCCACAATAACCACAATTAAACCGACAGTTAAAAAACCACCCATGAATGAGAAGTCTTTTTTAGTGTTAAGTGCATAAGCAGATAAACCAAAGAAGATTAACGCCGTAGAACCTAGCGCTTGCATAATTAGCATAGGACCATTAGGTAATTGTGCGTAGTGATTAAGTAGTGGGCCTAAACCTGCGCCCATTAATCCTGTAAACGCGAACACCCAAAATACGCCAGATGCTGTATCTGCTTTTTTGTTAACAACAAAAAGCAGACCAAATGAGACAAGTGTAAATACAAGTCCCATAAAATAAGGTAATTGCAGTGCCATTGAAATACCGGCAGTGACTGCACTAAATGCAAGTGTCATTGCAAGTAAGAAATAAGTGTTTTTAAGCACTTTGTTTGTTTCAATGGTCGACATTACCGGCTTTGCAGTATTGTACGATTGATTAAACGCCATTGTAGAGCTCCTGTAAGTGAAACTAAGTAGTTCCTGTAATTTAACTAAAATTAGATTACCAACTCTTATATGTTTGGGCAAACCTTTGTAGATCAATAGACAACTAAATTTAAATAAAAGTTCATTTGCCGGTTAGGATTTGCTCTCATTGCTTTATGTTTAAACAAATTAGTTGTTTTTTAATCACTTGAACAAAAAAATGAAAAAAAAGCTTCACAAAGCCCAAGGGTTTCCCTATTATTCAGGCCGTGCGGAGAGATGGCAGAGTGGTCGAATGCACCGGTCTTGAAAACCGGCAGGGGTTTATAGCCCCTCTAGGGTTCAAATCCCTATCTCTCCACCACCTAATTAAAATAATTACGAGTACACTCTTACTGGTAATTTATGCACTTTCGGAGAGATGGCAGAGTGGTCGAATGCACCGGTCTTGAAAACCGGCAGGGGTTTATAGCCCCTCTAGGGTTCAAATCCCTATCTCTCCACCATTATATTAAAGCCCGCTTATTAGCGGGCTTTTCTGTGCTTGAAACAAAACTCCCCACTTAATTATGACCTGCCTTTTTATGTATAAAGTATATTTAAAGTTAATTGAGCGCCAATACGTCTTTGTTATATTGCGTAAAATGTTTATTTAGCTTTATATTCTGACTCCGTTACCAATTAAAAATTATTCAAAAAAAGAGCTTAAATACAATAGAATGCACATATTAATGTGTGTTACTTTTAATCATCTTAAAACTAAAGGTAATTAAAATAGGATGTTGTGGCTAAAAGATGATTTAGAATCAAAGAGGTTAGTTTTATATCGTGCTGTAATGTTCTCGTTTATCACACTTTTTGTTCTTTTTATTTTTCAACCCTTTGGTACTTCAAACGATAGTGAGCCCTATAAGTTACTACGACTATCGGGTTATGGGTTGGTGACCTTTTGTGCTTTGTTGTTATCGGGTGCCATTGAAATAGCATCACTCAATATCAATCTTAAACATAACAGCCGTTCAGTTATTGTTCCTTTTATTTATTTGTTTATTACCGCAATATTTAATCACGGATATTTTGTGGTTGCAGTTTTAGGTGCATGGCACTGGCAAAATCAATTACTTTTTGTAGGTTATATATTTTGTATTGGTGTTTTCCCTCTTATTTTTTTACTTTTAGTTAACCGCCATGTAAAAAAACTAACACCTCCTCCTACAGCTAACAAAAACCAAGTACCATTAAATGAAGCGACAACCGAAATAGTTACACTTAAAGGTGAGAATAAAAACGAAGAATTGAAAGTTTCGCACCCTCATATTTTATTTATTAAGTCTGCTGACAACTACTGTGAAATAACCATATTTGATGGTGACAATACAAAACAGAGCTTAATACGGTCCTCACTTATGGCTTTGTTAAAGCAGCTACCGCAAAATACACCCATAGTAAAATGCCACCGTTCTTATGCTGTTAATTTACAAACCGTTAAACATCATAGCGGTAACGCAGGAGGGTTACAGTTAGAGATTTTTAAATCGGATTTAACAATACCCGTGTCTCGCACTTACGTAAAAACAATAAAAGATGCTTTGCTATTAACCCCAAAACCATGTTAATCACCCCAAAAAAGTGAGTTTTATACCTTAAATTACCACTAAGCCCTAATGTGTCGCTTTATGTTTTTGCTATTGCCAAGATTAAGTTGAATTTAACAACTTAACGAGGAAAATAGGTATGAAGCACGGTATGAACGCACTAATAATAATTACTATATTTGTATTTTGTCACTTTATAATGAGGCAGTTTTGGGGAGAGGGTTGGTCAAGCTGGTTATCTAATATCGATAACCAAACCGATGTTTTATTTATCCCCGCTAAATTTGTCTTTTTGTATGGACCTTTGGTTATCGCTGCCATTGTTTTATTTAAGCAAGATAAATTATTTGAAATAGTAGGGCTTAACTCTGAAGGCTTCACAAATTACACTCTCGCAGCGGTGCTCTGCTGTGTCCCTATGACACTAGGGTATGCATTTTTAAGTAATGAACTCAACCTTTCAATACCAGCCATAATTACCGGTTCAATTTACGCTGGTTTTTTTGAAGAGGTTATATTTAGAGGGGCATTATTTGGTGTGTTATTTAAATACTGTCGGTGGGGTTTTATCCCTGCAGCACTGATTAGTTCAGTGATATTTGGCATGGGGCATATTTATCAAGGTAACGATCCTTTATCAGTGTTGATGGCCGTTACAGTGACAACAATCGCAGGTACTTGGTTTGCTTGGTTATATTGCGAATGCGGTTACCGTATTTGGTTCCCTATGTGGATGCATATTTTAATGAATGCATCTTACGGGGTTTTTGGTATGTCAGGCGGGGCTGCGGGTGATTTACAAGGCAATGTATTTAAAGCAACAGCTATAGTGTTGAGTATTGTTTATGTCGAAATGCTAATAAAAAAAGGCAAACAGCGTGAAGTAACGTTATCTAAATTGCTTAACATCTGTCCTAGCCGTCTTGTTTATACAACAAATTAAAATAATAAAAGGAATTGTTATGTTTGAATTATTAATGGTTATTATCGTATTTAGTTCACCCGTATTGGTATTAGCAACTATCAAGCGTTATTTTACTTATAAGGCCTCTAAAGTAGCAGCTCAAGTAAAATTGCAAAGTACGATTCACATTGCAAAGGTTGAAGCATTGGAAAACCAATCAAAATTGTTAAATGAGAGGTTAGCGGTGCTAGAGAAAATAGTGACTTCTCGTGATTTTCAACTATCAAACGAAATAGCTCAGTTATAACGACTGAGCTACTTTGAACTCAGCGCTACAGGACCTATAAATGCAAAGAGTTAAAAGTGCAATGTGATTTGTTTTAATTTATAAATTACGACCATAGTCTCTGTTTCTAACATTGTGAACTTGGTGCATGCTTATAAAAGAGTTTAAGAGTGTTGTTAAGGAATATTAAATGAAACACCAATTAGCAAAAAGCGTTGCGCTTTCATTACTTTCTCCTGTGATTGTGGGTAGCCTATTGGGTATTTATTATTCACTAACGTTACAAGGTGAATTTGTCTCTATATTTTTGTCATTATTGATGACAGCCATATCTAACGCGCACATAGTAGGGTTAACGATGGCCGCGTTTGTAGTACCGGGTTATTTACTTATGTTTAAGTATTCTAAGGTAAATTATTCTGGAGTTTTAACATTGGGCTTGCTGGGAGGCGCTATTTTTAGTTATCTTTTGAGCGCCACTACAGGCGAGATCTTTTTAATCAATAGTGTGATGTCAGGGTTTGCCGCTGGACTGTTTTTATTCGGCCTGCGTAAATCGGTACAAAGTTAATTGCGGAATATTTAATCAAGTGTGTCGTAAAACCATGTAATTTCCTTTTTTTTACCCGCAAAAGGTTTCAATTTTTAGTGACAAAGAGTACCTTTAGCTACTGTATGTTTAATAAGAAGTAGTTTGGTATGCAAAAGCACGATTTTTACCAGTCATTAGTTAAGCAAACTGAATCGCTGATAGGCGGTGAATCAAACATAATTGCCAATATGGCAAATATAAGCGCGCTGTTATTTACCTCTTTAGAAGATGTGAATTGGGCGGGCTTTTATTTTATGGATTCACCATCAGAATTGGTACTTGGTCCATTTCAAGGCAACCCAGCTTGTATTCGTATTCCAGTAGGAAAAGGGGTATGTGGCACTGCTGCGGCGACCGAGCAAACCCAATTAATTTCAGATGTGCATGCTTTTGACGGTCATATAGCCTGTGATGCAGCATCAAATTCTGAGATAGTTGTACCTATCATGAAAAATGGATCTGTATTTGCGGTTCTAGACATAGATAGCCCAAGTATTGGCCGATTTGATACTGATGACCAAGCAGGGCTTGAAGCACTTGTAAAATGCTTAGAGGCTAGCCTGTAATGAAAGACTTGCTAAATGTTCAAGACTACCTTTTTGCCGTTCAAGATGTTGGTGATTGGGAAGGGGATGAAGAACATGTAGCGGAAACGCTCAATGATTTGATTCACATGGCATGGGATCGTCTTCCTGATGATTTAGACTGTGATTCAATTGATGAAATTATAAATGGTATTTGGGAACATTTACGTGGTGATATGGCTGTGATTGAAGCTGACTTTGAAGAGTTAGTTGATTGGTGTATCCACTATGTTGATTCTGCCCTTGATGAAAAGATGTGATTAAATAGGTTCTAAAATGGAAACCACAAACAAGCTAAAAGATATTAATGAAGTATTGGAGTTCTTATACCAAGAATTTCCACAATGTTTTAAACAAAAAGAGGGTATTCAGCCGCTTAAAGTAGGTATTTTTAAAGATATCGCTGAGCGCATTGAAGGGTCTGAAAAAGTTAGTAAGACACAAGTTCGTCAAGCACTTAGAAAATACACCTCTAACTGGCGCTACCTTGAAGCGGTTACTAAATCTGAATTTAGAATCGATCTTGACGGAAATCAAGGCGAAAAAGTTGAGCAAGAGCATATTGACCACGCACAAAAAGCGTTGGAAGAAAGCCGTGCTAAAATGGCAAAGCGTAAAAAGCAGCAACGCCCTCGTCAAGATTCAGAAGCTAAATCTTTCAAAAAGAAACCAGCTAATGCGGCTAAAAATTCATCGGCTGCAGCAAAGCCTGCAAAAGCTGCTGCGCCTAAGCGTTCAGGAAAAGTTGAACCTTTACCAGCAGGCGAGGTCAAGGTTAATAACAAGGTTAAAGTTAAACTTGGCCAAGCACTTGTTAATGCAGTAATCACTGAAGTAAACAAAGACGATGTTCACGTTGAATTAGTGACCGGTATGCAAGTAAAAACCAAAGCCGACAGCTTATACATCATTTAAGTTGCGAAAAAAATTAAGGAGTTGTGTATGAGTAAAAAGTTTACGCTCATTCCGTTAGTTGCTGCGCTGTTTTCAGGTTCATTATTGGCTGCAGTAGAGCCGGTAACATTAAAAGACTTACCTTTGCTTAAGCAAGAAAGTCAGCACGGTACAGCCAGTAAACGCGTGGCTAATCTATTTACTCGTTCGCATTACACACCTGTTCGATTTAACGATGAGCTTTCAAGTAAAGTGTTTGATCGTTACATCGAATCCCTTGATTTTAATAAAAGCGTGTTTTTGAAAAGCGATATTGACTCTTTTGAGCAATATCGTGAGCGTTTCGATAACGCGCTTATTAGCGGCAAGTTAGGGTTTACATTTGATATTTTCAACTTAAGCCTTAAACGTCGTTTTGAACGTTACGAATTTTCGCTTTCATTACTTGAAAATGAAATGACGTTCGACACTAAAGATGAATACTTTTATGACCGTGAAGATGCGCCATGGGCGACTACGCAAGCTGAATTAGATGAAATTTGGCGCGAGCGTGTAAAATATGATGCATTACGGTTAAAAATGACAGGTAAAGATTGGCCTGGCATAAAAGACGTGCTGACCAAGCGTTATAAAAACGCAGAAAAGCGTCTTGTACAATCAAAATCTGAAGATGCATTTCAAATTGTAATGAATTCACTTGCACGTAGTATTGAAGCACATACTTCATACTTATCTCCACGTCGTGCAGAGCAGTTCAAAATGGATATGGATCTTGAGCTTGAAGGCATTGGTGCGGTATTAACGCCTGATGAAGACTATACGGTAATTCGTAGTTTAGTGCCTGGAGGCCCGGCAGACAAATCTGAGCAAATTAAAGCCGATGACCGCATTATTGGTGTGGCTCAAGATGGCGAAGAGTTTGTTGATGTAATTGGCTGGCGTTTAGATGATGTGGTTGATTTAATAAAAGGCCCCAAAGGCACTAAAGTGCGTTTGCAATACCTAAAGGGTGCGGATGCTCACGGTACGCCAAAAGTGGTTGAAATTACCCGTGATAAAATCCGTCTAGAAGACAGAGCTGCCAAATCAGAAGTCTTTGAAGCCAGTTATTCTGATTTAACCAGCAAAATTGGTGTAATAGAAATTCCTGGTTTTTACAATAATTTATCTAAAGATGTAAAAGTCGAGTTGGCTAAACTCAAAGAACAAAACGTAGACGGAATTATTATTGATTTACGTCAAAATGGCGGCGGTTCATTATATGAAGCTACGCAGTTATCAGGTTTGTTTTTTGATCAAGGTCCAGTAGTACAAATTCATACCTTAAACAACCGTATTGAAGAGCAAAAAGACCGTGACGGCATTACTTATTATGATGGCCCGTTAACAGTGCTTGTTGATAGGTACAGCGCATCCGCGTCTGAAATTTTTGCCGCAGCAATGCAAGATTATGGCCGCGCCGTTATCATTGGTGAGCAAACCTTTGGTAAAGGGACCGTGCAGCAGCATAAAGGTTTAGCGCGTGCTTATGACTTATACGATAACCCATTAGGTAGTGTGCAATATACGATTGCAAAGTTTTACCGCATTAATGGTGGTAGTACACAGCATAAAGGGGTGATCCCAGACATTACTTTCCCATCAGCCATTGACCCTGCAGAATGGGGTGAAAGTAAACAAGATAATGCCTTGCCATGGGATAGCATAGTAAAAGCAAAGTATAAGCAAATAGGGCGTTTAAACCCTATTATCAGTGTACTTGAAAAGCAGCATAATGAGCGTATTAAAGCCGAACCTGAATTTAATTATGTGTTTGAAGATATCGCTCGCTACAACGAAGAAAAAGATCGTAAAACAATTTCTTTGGTTGAGAAAAAGCGCATTAAAGAAAAAGAAGAAAATGAGGCACGCGCACTAGCCCGTACTAATGAGCGCTTAAATCGTTTAGGTAAAGAGCCAATAGAAAATCTGGACGATGTACCAGAGGTGATTGAAGAGCTTGACCCATTTCTTGAAGAAGCTGCACTTATTACACAAGATTATATTAAATATGGTCGCGTAGCTAAGCGCTAAAATAAGCTTCACTTTCCAAAAAAAAAGGCGCCTAGGCGCCTTTTTTACTATCGATAATTTGCTAAATTGTTATAATCGCGGATTACCAAAAGTTGAGCTAGATCAATAGTGCTCAATAAATGCGCGTACGTGCTAATAAAAATAATCAACATGCATCGAATGTGTGTAGGAGTCTATATTTTGAAGCCAATTGAAGAAAAACCACTAAAAAGTGCCTCGTTTTTTGATGCACTCATTCCAATTGCTGTATTAATTTGTTTATTAGGTGCCGCTGTGTACTTATTTGGTGATGACTCATCGTCAGGTCCAAATCAAATTGCCTTGTTATTTGCAACATTCGCTGCGGCGTTAATTGGTTTAAAAAATGGCTACACATGGAAAAAATTAGAAGATGCAATGATTGAGGGGATCACTTTATCTCTTAGTGCGATTTTAATCTTACTCATGGTAGGGGCATTAATCGGAACTTGGCTATTATCAGGAACCGTTCCGACATTAATTTATTACGGTCTACAAATTATCAATCCCAGCTGGTTTTACGCCGCGAGTTGTTTAATTTGTGGCATTGTAGCAATGAGTATTGGAAGTTCATGGACTACAGCTGCAACTATAGGTGTTGCGTTACTCGGTGTTGCTTCAGGACTGGGTTTAGAGCCGACAGTTACCGCGGGTGCTGTAATATCAGGCGCTTATTTTGGCGATAAGCTTAGTCCATTATCGGAAACAACCAATTTAGCTCCAGCCGTTGCTGGTGCAGATTTGTTTGAACATATTCATCATATGCTTTGGACTACAGTACCCAGCTTTGTCATTGCATTAATCATCTTTATTTTCATGGGCTTTAACGCTACTGCTGCGGGAGAGGCGGGTCAAATAGAGCAAATAACTGCAATTCTTCAGCAAAACTTTAACATTGGCTTAGAAATGTTGGTGCCGTTAATTGTATTACTCGCATTAGCTATTCGAAAAATGCCAGCGTTTCCGGCGATTTCTATTGGTGCCGTGATTGGCGCGGTGTGGGCAATGTTATTTCAATCGGACTTAATTGCTAGCCAAATAGACATGACTCAGGGTGAGTTTGTCGGTTATTTCAAACTAGTTTGGACCACCTTTTTTGATGGCTTCACAATTAATACGGGCGATGCAAAAATGGACTCGTTACTGAGTGGTGGCGGCATGTCTGGTATGCTAACCACTACATGGTTGATCATGACAGCACTGATGTTTGGTGCGATTATGGAGAAAACAGGGCTACTTGATATTTTTGTTAAAAGTATTCTAAAAATAGCAAAAAGCACTGGCTCTCTTATCGCCTCAACCATTGCAACGTGTATTGGTACCAATGTTATTGCTGCGGATCAGTATATTGCCATTGTGGTGCCTGGACGGATGTTTAAAGAAGAATATAAAAAGCGTGGCTTAAAGCCTGTTAACTTATCTCGTACTCTAGAAGATGGCGGCACAATTACCAGCCCACTAATACCATGGAATACCTGTGGTGCGTATATGCAAAGTGTTCTATTAATTAATCCGTTTGATTACGCGCTTTATGCTTTCTTTAACCTTATAAATCCTTTCTTAGCCGTTATTTACGCTTACTTAGGAATTAAGATACTACGTATTAAACCTAAACAAACGGCTTAATTTAAGTAGCTCCTTTTATCACTAAAAGGGGCTATTTTTTTGGAGTGAACATGACTGAACTACAAAAACCTCAAGCAGAATACCTAAAAGACTACCAAGCCCCTCATTTTTCAATCGAACACACTGAGCTGACATTTGATTTACAGCCATTAAAAACTCAAGTAAATGCTTTATTAACGCTTAATCGCGTTGGCGATTCAAATGCGCCACTGGTATTAGATGGCATAGACTTAACTTTGATCTCTTTGTCGGTAGAGGGTGAAAAGCTCACAGATTATAAAATTATAAATCAGCAATTAATCATTAATAACTTACCTGATGAATGTCAGCTAAGCATAGTGACGCAAACATCACCGCAAACCAATACTTCACTTGAGGGGTTGTACTTATCGGGCGGGGCTTACTGTACCCAATGTGAAGCGCAAGGGTTTAGAAAAATAACCTATTATATGGACCGTCCTGATGTCCTTTCTACTTTTGATGTCACTATAATTGCAGATACAACATTCCCGCATTTACTCTCAAATGGTAATCAAGTTGATAGCGGTGAAACGCAAGATGGACGTCATTTTGTAAAATGGCAAGACCCATTCAAAAAGCCAAGCTACTTGTTCGCTTTAGTGGCAGGGGACTTTGATGTTTTACACGACAAGTACACAACTCGTAGTGGTAAAGATGTCACCTTAGCGTTATTTGTTGATAAAGGAAATTTACCAAAAACAGAGCATGCCATGACGTCGCTTAAAAAAGCGATGGCTTGGGATGAAACTCGTTTTAATTTAGAGTACGACCTTGATATTTATATGATTGTTGCCGTTGATTTTTTCAATATGGGAGCAATGGAAAATAAAGGGTTAAATATTTTTAACAGTAAATGCGTGTTGGCAAATCAAGAAACGGCAACTGATAAAGATTACCACACCATTGAGTCTATTGTTGGCCACGAGTACTTTCATAACTGGACCGGAAATCGTGTAACTTGTCGTGACTGGTTTCAATTGTCTTTAAAAGAAGGCTTGACGGTATTTCGAGATCAAGAATTTAGTAGTGATTTAGGCTCTCGTGCGCTTAATAGAATTGATGCTGTAAAAGTGATGCGTACTCATCAGTTTAGTGAAGATGCAGGCCCTATGGCTCATCCGATACGTCCAGAAAAGGTAATTGAAATGAATAACTTTTACACTGTGACTGTATACGACAAAGGGGCAGAAGTAATTCGCATGATGCATACCCTTTTAGGTGAGCAAAACTTTCAAAAAGGCATGGCTTTGTACTTTGAACGCCATGATGGGCAAGCGGTGACCTGTGATGACTTTGTTGTAGCAATGAGTGATGCATCATCCATTGATTTATCACAATTTAAGCGTTGGTATAACCATTGTGGTACACCTCGCCTGAACGTAACTAAAAAGTATGATGAACCTGCGCAAACGTTTTCGCTTAGCGTAGAGCAGCTTACGCCAGCGAATCAGCCTGACAATGCAATGTTACATATTCCTTTTGCTATTGAGCTTTTAGACTCTCAAGGGCAGAGTATTGCATTACAGTACCAAGGCAAGCAGCTTGATCATGTACTGGATGTAACAAATAGCTCGCAAACATTTCACTTTGATAATATTCACAGTAACCCAACCGCTGTATTGCTCGAAGATTTTTCAGCCCCATGTATTTTAAATCAATCTATTAGTGAAGCGGATTTATTACATATTATGCGTTTTGCGCGTAGCGACTTTTCACGCTGGGATGCACAACAGCAGTTATTTATTAACGCACTTAAAGCCAATGTTACTTCAGCAAGTAAGACTCCTTTGAGTGAAGATGTGATTGATGCACTTCGCGCATTGCTATCTCAGCGTGAGGGCGATTTAGCGCTAGTTGCTGAACTGTTGAAGTTGCCAAGTTTTGATACCTTAGCTGCTGAATTTGAAATAATACCGGTAGATCAAATAACGGCTAATATTGAGTTATTTGAACAGCAAATTGCCACGCAATTGCACAGTGAATTTTTAAGCTGTTACCAAGCCATTACCGATGATGGCAGTGTGAGTGCCCAAGCGGTAGCAATACGTGCGCTCAAACAGCTGTGCCTTCACTATTTGGCAAAAACCGACAGTGTTGAGGCGGCAAGTTTAATTGAGCAGGCTGCATCTTCAACAAATATGACCAATGTACTCGGTGCGTTAAGCAGTGTGGTTAAAGCAGCTCACCCATTGTCGGATCAATTACTCGAGCATTTTGACGCTCAATGGCGCCATGATGTATTAGTAATGGATAAGTGGTTTGCTTTGCAAGCGATGAACTCTGCTGAAGATGCTATCGAGAAAATAAAAGCCTTGTACTCGCATCCTTGCTTTGATTCTTCGAATCCAAACCGAGTACGTGCATTAGTGGGCAGCTTTTCTCATTTTAATACCGCACAGTTTCATCGTTTAGATGGCACGGGCTATACATTACTTGGCGATTTATTGATTAAGCTTAATGCGATTAATCCGCAAAATGCATCTCGTATGTTAACGCCGTTTATGTCGTGGCGTCGTTATGATGAAACCCGTGCAACTGCAATGAGGGCCCAACTAGAGCGATTAGCTAACTTAGAAGGGTTAAGCGACGACTTATTTGAAAAGGTTGAAAAAGCCTTACAATAAATCATGATAGAACATTACTTTAGTATGCATTTGAGCTACACAAAGTGCATGGATTATTACCATGGACGGTATAGCTCTATCCAAGTGACAGCTGATAGCGGTAAAACAATTCGTTTTTCCGCTCATCACCTTCGACCTTTTATTTCTAGCCTAGGTATCCGTGGTCGATTTAGACTCATTTTAAGTAATGAAAACAAGTTCATCCGTCTCGAACGAGTAGCTTAGCAGTCATTTTTTGTGTTATAAATACATATTAATATTGCTTTTTTGTTAATTTCGGTTTGTTCTATTGTTAATTTACGTGTATAAATTATCTGGTATGACGTCTTACCAATACGTAAACGTTGAACAAATAAAAAATATAACTGATTGAAGGCGGCCATTTGTAATTTGTTTGATTCGCTTCTATCGTTACGATTACACTAAAAACAATAACTTGATCACACAAAAATACCCGCGACAGGGGGGAACCAAAATGATAAGAAGATCGCTTTTTGTTAAAAATAAAATAGCACTTGGCTTAACAGCTGCGGCTATGGGTTTAACTGCAGCACAGACACAGGCTGCAACATTTGAGGTGGGTGGTTTTGATATCGCCTTCGATTCTACCTTTTCATATGGTCAGAGTATTCGGGTAGAAGACCGAAATTTTGATATGATTGGTAAGAGTAATAATCCATCATTTGATTGGACGGGTTACAACCCAGCACTCAATACGATTTATTCATCCCAAGATGTCTGGGCTCAACCAGGGTCCTACTCAAACAACGGTGACGCGGGCGGTTTAAATTTTGATAGCGGTGAGTCTTTCTCAAAACTATTAAAAGGCACGCATGACTTATCAATAAGTAAAGATAACTACGGCTTATTTACCCGTTTTATGTATTTTTACGATTTTGAATTAATGGACGGCGATCGTGCTTATGTTAATCCAACATCAGGGCAAGGTGTAGACCCTTGTGATGACGATGATACTAAAGAGCAAAGTTGTGCCGACCTTCGTTTACTTGATGCCTACGTATGGGCGAACTTTGATTTAAACGATGGTAATAACCCGCTTTCAATTCGTGTTGGTCAACAAGTAGTAAACTGGGGTGAAAGTACGTTAATTTCTCATGGTATTAACGTTAATCCGGTTGATATAGACCGTTTAAAAGCACCAGGTGCTGAGCTAAAAGAAGCGTTTATTCCGGTTGGTATGTTGTGGGCATCGTTAGGGCTTACAGAAAACATCACCTTAGAAGGTTTTTACCAATACCAGTGGCATGAAACTCGTCTACCGGCAGCAGGGACTTATTTTTCTACCAATGATTTTGCTGCAGAAAACGGTTATCAACAAAATGTACAGCTAGGTTTTACTTCAAATCCTGATATTGATTTAGCATTTTTAACAAATAGTTTAAATAACTTGATAGCAACTCACTCTCAAGTAGCTGCAAGTCAGGGAATTGATCCATCAAGTGCTGCAGGTCAACAGCTATTAGCTAATATGTACTTGACACACCCGACCAAGGTTGCCCTCAAAGGTAAAGGCTATGATGGCAAAACAGAGCCAGATGATGGCGGCCAATACGGCTTACGACTCGGTATGTTTTTACCAGAGTGGAATGATACCGAAGTAGCGCTTTATCACGTAAATTACCATAATCGTCGTCCGCTTATTTCGGGTCGCGTATCAAACTTTACGCAAGCATCAATTCAACAAGATTTAGCGATGATTGCAAGTACTGAAATTACCTCTGATAACGTATCCGATTTAAAAGCATTTGCTAAAGCAACTAACGAATACCCTGAAGATATTAAACTTTACGGTTTAAGCTTTAACACCTCGCTTGGTGAAACTGCTTTTGCGGGTGAGTTTACTTTTCGTGAAGACGAACCGCTGCAAATCGATGACGTAGAGCTACTTTACGCTGCGATGCCTGAGCAGTTAGCTATTGCTGGTTTACGCCCTGAGTTTGCAGGTATTTCGCAAATGAGTAAAGGCGATGATGCAAGTGTTGTTGGGCCAGGCGAGTTAGCCAAAGGTTATATCGAACGCAATACGTCACAATTACAGTTTACGGCAACACATCTATTTGGTCCTTCATTAGGCGCTGATAGTTGGGCTGTTGTGGGTGAAATTGGTGGTGTTCGTATTAATAACATGCCCGAGTACGATGAGATCCGTTTAAATGTCTCTGGTACTGGCCGAAGTGGTGTTATTCAGGGGCCTGGTAGTTCAGATTACTCTTCACTACATATGGCATTATCTAATGGACCTGAGCAAAAATCGTTTGCTACGGCTTCATCGTGGGGCTACCGCTTAATTGCTAAAGGTGATTACTTTAACCTTTACAATGGTATTAACTTCTCACCACGTTTTGTATTTTCTCATGATGTAAATGGTAACACGCCAGATCCAATGTTCTTATTCATTGAAGATCGTAAGTCGCTAGGTGCTACCATGAGCTTTAATTACCAAAATGCATGGTCTTTGGATGTAAGTTACAACTCATTTTGGGGTGGTGGCGACACCAACACTTTCTCTGACCGAGATTACGTTTCTTTTAACTTAAAATATTCTATCTAGGGGTAACATTATTATGATTAAAAAACCTACCCTCATTGCTACAGCGTTTTGTAGTTTGTTTGCAAGCCACGCAGCGCTGGCTAAAATTAGCCCAGAAGAAGCTGCGCGCCTTGGTAAAGACTTAAGTCCAATTGGTGCGGAAAAAGCAGCGAATGCTGATGGCTCAATCCCAGCATGGAATGGCGGTATTACTGCTGCTCCAGCAGGTTATGAACCGGGTATGCACCACTTGGACCCTTATGCAACCGATAAAGTATTATTCACTATTGATAAAAGTAATATTGATAAATACAAAGAAAACTTAAGCCCAGGACAAATCGCGTTATTTGAAGCGTACCCAGATACGTTTAAAATGCCAGTGTACGAAACCCGTCGTTCTGCGTCTTTTCCACAATTTGTGTACGATGCAACCAAAAAGTTTGCAACGTCTGCTGAATTAGTTGAAGGCGGAAATGGTATTAAAAGTACAGCTATTGGTATTCCATTTCCAATCCCTAAAACGGGTTTAGAAGCAATTTGGAACCATTTACTTCGTTACCGTGGTCAGTCTATTGAGCGTTTTGGTGGTCAGGCAGCACCGACGGCATCGGGTTCATATAACTATGTTGGTTTTGATGAGCAGTTATTAGTTAAATATTCAGATCCAAGTGCTACTCCGGCTGAACTACAAGATTCTAATATTTTGTTTAAGTTTAAACAGCAAGTGACAGAGCCAGCTCGTTTAGCAGGGACCGCGTTATTGGTGCATGAAACTATGGACCAAATTTTAACGCCGCGCCAAGCGTGGACGTACAATTCAGGTCAGCGCCGTGTTCGCCGTGCACCTAATGTAGCGTACGATGCACCGGGTACAGCAGCAGATAGCTTACGTACAACTGATGACTTTGATATGTTCAATGGCTCGCCAAATCGTTATAACTGGACGCTAAAAGGTAAGCAAGAGCTTTACATCCCATACAATAGCTACAAGCTTCACAGCGACAAGCTAACTTATGATGATATTTTAAAGCCCGGTCATATAAACCCTGAGCATACACGTTACGAAAAACACCGTGTATGGGTTGTTGAAGCAAACTTAAAAGATGACACCCGTCATATTTACAAAAAACGTGTTTTCTACATTGACGAAGACAGTTGGCAAGTTCATGTTACCGATATTTACGATAATCGTGACCAACTTTATCGTGTAGCAATGGCTTATGGTCTTAACTACTATGAAGTACCGACACAGTGGAGTACGCTTGAGGTATACCACGATCTTAATTCACGTCGCTATTTAGCCATTGGTTTAGATAACCAAGAAAAGATGTATGACTTTTCTCAGTCATTTAATGACAATGAGTTTACATCGAGCGCTTTACGTCGCGCTGGCAGATAGTATAAAAGCAGGCACCTAGTTTCCTAGGTGCCTTTTTTCTTTCACATCGCGTTTGTCTATTAACGCACAGGTTTTCCTCTTTATAACAGACAAACAAATCCTCAGTTCAAGGCGAATTAAATTTATGAAGTATTTGGTCTATGCCAGCCTGATCCTAAGCGGTGCGAGTTTTGCACAAGACGCACCTCAAAGTGCGATTAGCGCAATTAATGCAGATAAAACACTCCTTACCGATATTACCCAAACTTCAGCTGGGCTTATTGCTGTAGGTAAACATGGGACGGTCATTAAAAGTATTGATGGTAGCGATTGGCAACAAGCGAAATCAGTACCTACACAAGTATTACTAACAGCGGTTGAATTTACTAATGATTCTAATGGCTGGGCATGTGGACATGACGCCACAATTATTAATACCACCGATGGTGGTGAAAATTGGCAGTTACAACAAGCAAAACCAAGCTTAGATAAACCCTGTCTAGATATTTATTTTAAAGATGACTTAAATGGCTATGCTGTTGGCGCTTACGGTATGTTTTATCAAACAAGTGATGGCGGAAAACATTGGCAAAAACGCTTTTTAGATTCGCTGTTATTTAGTGAAGATAGAGATTATTTAAATGACTTAAAACAAACAGATCCTGAGGGTTACGAAATAGAAACCTCGTCTATATTACCTCATTTTAATCGCATTGAACCGACAAGTTCGGGTTTAATACTGGTCGGTGAGATGGGCTTAATGGCAAAAAGTGATGACGATGGCCAAACATGGCAACGTTTAGATGAGATTTACCCTGGTTCATTTTTTGGTTTTGCTTCAGATTCATCGCAACAAATTGTTGCAGGGTTACGTGGTAATATTTTTATAAATAAAACCGATAGTCAGCAGTGGCAGCACTTAGACAATGATAAAACAGCTACTGTAAATAGCATCATTAATTATAACAATAAACAATGGCTATTATTGGCTAATAGCGGTGTTATTTTTCAGCTTAAAGATGATGTGTTGTCTTACGAGCAGTTGGCTGATGGTAAAGCGATTCTTGATGGCGTGATTGTTAAAGATAAACTGATCATGACAACAGAAAACGGCATTAAAGTGAAGGAGTTGACCCCTTAATGCAAGCAATTTTAGATTTTTTAGAAAAAGCGATTTTTAGACACCGCTTAGTGGTGCTCATAAGTTTTGTGTTGATCACCTGTTTATTGGTTTTTAAAGCAACGCAAATTGAGCTCGACGCGTCATTTAATAAAAATATTCCGCTTAACCATGATTATATGAAGGTGTACACCAAACATGAGAAACAGTTTGGTGGCGCTAATAGTATTTTAATTTCAGTATGTGATGACAGTGGTGATATTTTTAATCCTGAATTTTTTACTCAATTAAAAGCCGTACATGACCAACTTTACTTTATTCCAGGAGTAAATCGTCCTTTAGTAAATTCAATATTTTCACCTAGTGCGCGCTTTGTTGAAGTTGTTGAAGACGGCTTTGCTGGCGGGCCTATTATACCAGCCAACTTTAAAGCCGATAAGCAAGGCTTAGGAATTGTTAAAGAGAACATTGAAAAGGCCAAAGTAGTGGGTCGTATGATAGCAAGCGATTATTCGTGTGCCATGGTCACCGCCCAATTGTTAGAGACTGATCCGCAAACACAAGAAAAATTAGACACTCTCGCTTTTGCAAAAAAATTAGAAAGCGAAATTCGTGAGCCTCTAAGTACCGAAAAAATCAGTATTCATATTATTGGTTTTGCAAAAATGGCCGGCGATATAGCCGAGGGCGCAAAAGGGGTTGTATTATTTTTTGCTATTGCAATTGCGTTTACTTTTGTCATGGTATGGCTATTTTGTGGCAGCTTAAAACTCACTATTTTACCGATTGTGTGTTCAATTATTGCGGTAATTTGGCAGTTAGGATTGCTTTCTAGTTTAGGCTTTGGTCTTGATCCTATGTCTATCTTAGTGCCATTTTTAGTGTTCGCTATTGGCGTAAGCCACGGTGTGCAGATGATTAACGCCATTGGTAAAAAGGTTGCTGAAGGTAAGTCTACAGCAATATGTTGCCAATCAAGCTTTAGAGCTTTACTTGTGCCTGGCGGGATTGCGTTGTTATCTGATACGGTTGGCTTTTTAACCCTATTAACCATTGATATCGGTATTATTCGTGAACTTGCTATTACAGCGAGTTTAGGTGTGGCAGTGATTATATTTACTAATCTGATTTTGTTGCCAGTGTGGGCATCGTATATGCGCTTTGAAAACAGCATCCATATTCAATCAGGTGATGCTAATAAACCGAACATACTTGATGCAATGCGCGATTTATTAGTTAAAGCAACCGATCCAAAAACAGCAAAAATTATTATTGGTTTCACTTTGGTTTTATTTGCACTGGGCTATTGGCAAGCAGATAAAATGCGTATTGGTGATTTACATGCAGGAGCACCATCCTTGCACCAAGATGCACGTTACAACCAAGATACTTTCTTAATATCGGACAAATACACAATTTCATCTGATATTCTTAAAGTCATTGTAGAGGCTTACCCTGCAGCGTGTACCGAGCATGACGTCATGGAGCGTATATCACGCTTTCAATATAAAGTTGAAAATTTAGCCGGTGTACAATCAGCGGTCAGCCTAAGTTCAGTGGCACAGTCAGTTAATGCCGGTTATAACGAGGGCAATTTAAAATGGCAAAGTTTGCCGCGCAATTCTGCCAGTTTGGTGCAGTCAACCTCTCGCGTTGAAACCAGCACAGGGTTATTAAACGGTGATTGTTCAGTAATGCCCGTGATTATATTTTTAGATGATCACAAAGCACAAACTATTGATAACGTTATTGCAAAAGTAAAACAATTTGCTGTAGAAGAGGGCACAGATAAACTTGCTTTCAAATTGGCATCAGGCCCTGTAGGTGTAATGGCAGCAACTAACGAGTCTGTTTCAGCTGCACAAATCCCTATGATGCTCTATGTTTATGGTGCGGTGATTATTTTATGCTTACTAAGTTTTAAGAGCGTAAAAGCAACTATTGCAGTGGTATTACCTTTGTACATAGTATCAACCCTTGCACAAGCACTTATGGTACAACTTGAGATTGGTCTAACTGTTTCAACTTTACCAGTAATTGCTTTGGGTGTAGGTATTGGTGTTGATTACGGTATTTATATTTTGTCATCAATGATGGGGCAGTTAAAACAAAACGTGCCACTGAGTATTGCTTATCGTAATGCATTAGTTGAACGTGGGAGTGCGGTGTTATTTACCGGTATTACGTTAGCAATTGGTGTTAGTACGTGGATTTTTTCTGATTTGAAGTTCCAAGTTGATATGGGAATTCTGCTTACCTTCATGTTTTTAGTAAATATGTTGGGTGCAGTGTTACTTTTACCTGCAATTGGCAGCTTGCTCTGGACTGACCAGAAAAAATAAGGTGAATAAATTTGCTCCTAAATGGCCAGTAATGGCCATTTATATCTATATTTTGTGAATAGATGACCAAATAGCTGAAATGCTTAAAATGTTTTCATCGAAAAGGCTGTTTATTAGTTTTAAAAGGGTTAGAATTTAACTGACTCCACGCTAATAAATGGCTGTACAAATATTCTGCTAAACTAGCAGTGATAGATTAAGGAACATACAATGACACGAAATGAAGGCCAAGCCTCGGTTATTTTAGATAACGTCTGTAAGCTTATCCAGAAAAAAGTTCGCGCTGATAATGTGTTACTCGTTGAGAAATTCGCCAAAGCCTTGTACAGCAATATGTCTAAAGAGGATTTGGCAAATCGCAACGACAGTGACTTATATGGTGCTGCACTCAGCCTTTGGAATTCGCTAGAAAAAAATACATCAGATGACGCAGTTATTCGCGTTTTCAACCCTGAAGTGGCTAAAGATGGCTGGCAGTCATCACATACCATTGTAGAGATCATTGCTAAAGACATGCCGTTTTTAGTGGACTCTGTACGAATGGCCATGACACGAGAAAACATTGCCTCTCATTTACTTCTTCATAGCCCGCTGAAAATTCAACGTGATAAGAACGATAAAATATCAGGGTTATCAAGCTTAAAAGCAGAGCAAGAATCAACATCAACAAAAACTGTATTCTTCATAGAAATTGACCGTCAAACAGATGCAACTGTTATTGAGTCTTTCAAAAAAGAACTTGAATCAGTACTCGTTGATGTATCGATTGCGGTTGAAGATTGGCAGCCTATTCGCGAAAAATTAATCGCGGTAAGCAAAAGCTTGCCTAAAAGCCATAAAGATAAAAGTGATAACGAAATAAATGAAACCGTTGAATTTTTAGATTGGTTAGTGAAAGACAATTTCACATTAATGGGTTATCGCCAATATGAACTTTCACCAGTTCAGGGCGACTATCAATTAAAGGGTAAAATGGATACCAGCTTAGGGTTAATGAAAAACTCTGATGCTGAGCATACACGTTTGCTTTCTGAGTTACCTGAAGTGGCGCGCCAAGAGGCACGCAGTAGCAACCTATTAATTTTAACTAAAACTAATTCATTGTCTCGCGTCCACCGTCCAGCTTACATAGATTATGTGGGTGTAAAACGTTTTGATGACAAAGGCAATGTTATTGGTGAAGATCGTTTCATCGGTTTGTTTTCATCAAACTTTTACAACAATAGCGCTGCTGATGTACCGGTTCTTAAAAGTAAAATTAATCGTATTATGGATATGTGTGACTTCGCTAAAGGGACACATGCATACAAAGCCGTATTAAATATATTAGAAACTTACCCACGTGACGAACTGGTTCAAGCTCGAGAGAATGAGTTACTTGAAGTTGCCATGGGCGTATTGCAAATACAAGAACGCGACATGTGTCGTTTATTTGTTCGTAAAGATGCATATGGTCGTTTTTTATCATGCATGGTTTATGTACCTCGAGAGCGTTATAACACAGCGCTTCGTCGCGAAACGCAGGCTATTTTAGCCAACGCATTTAATTCTGACGTTAAAGTCGAATTTACTACCTATTTCTCTGAGTCTACACTGGCGCGTACCCATTACACTGTTCGTGTGACCGACAACAATATTGAATTTAACGTGAAAGACATAGAAAACAACCTAATAGAAGCCGCTCGTACTTGGGAAGATAAATTACAATCAGCCTTACTTGAATCTGCTGGTGAGGCCCGTGGTAATGAATTAAACCGTAAATATTGCAATGCCTTTGCACGCTCATACAAAGAAGAAGTATTACCTAGCGCTGCAGTGGTCGATATTGAAAAGCTAGAAATGCTAAGCGATGATAACAAGTTAGAAATGTTGTTCTATCGCCCACAAGAAGAAGCAAGCAGCAATATTGTGCGTTTAAGCTTATTCCATAAAGATGAGCCAATTCATTTATCTGACGTTATGCCAATGCTTGAAAACTTTGGTCTACGTGTTGTAGGTGAAACGCCATACTCGGTTAAAACTAGTGATGGTGGCGTAAATTGGGTCATGGATTTCTCTATGCTAATTGACAGCAAAGGGATGGCTGATTTTGATAAGATCTCTGCACGTTTTCGCGCTGCATTAACCAGTGTATGGGCAAACCGTTTAGAAAACGATGGCTTTAACCGTCTAGTGCTAATGGGTGGTTTAACGGGTCGTGAATCATCAATTTTACGTGCATACGCAAAATACATGCGCCAAATAGGGGTTACTTTCTCGCAAACGTATATTGAAAGTACCTTTGCAAATTACCCGCATATTGCCGCTAAAATTGTTAACTTATTCTCTAAAAAGTTCTCTGTAAAAAGCCCTGCAAGTGCTAAAACACTTGAAAAACTAGGCTTAGAAATTTATGCAGAGTTAGAAAACGTAGCGAACCTTGATGATGATCGTATTATCCGTTTATACGTTGATATGATTGTTGCTACATTACGTACTAACTACTTCCAAAAAGATGCTGAAGGCAAGTTTAAGTCTTACATCTCACTTAAAATTCAGCCAAGTTTAATTCCAGAAGTCCCACTACCTGTACCAGCGTTTGAGATATTTGTTTATTCTCCACGTGTTGAAGGTGTGCATTTACGCTTTGGTAAAGTTGCCCGTGGTGGATTGCGTTGGTCAGATCGTCGTGAAGATTTCCGTACAGAAGTACTTGGCTTAGTTAAAGCGCAACAAGTGAAAAATACCGTGATTGTGCCGGTAGGCTCAAAAGGTGGATTTGTATGTAAACAACTACCTAGTGAACGTGAAGCGTTTATTAAAGAAGGCCAAGAATGTTATAAAATCTTCATTCGTGGTTTATTAGATATCACAGATAATATTGACCGTGGTGAAATTGTACCTGCTGTTGATGTTACACGCCATGATGAAGACGATGCGTACCTAGTAGTAGCAGCGGATAAAGGCACTGCAACATTCTCTGATATTGCCAATGGTATCGCAAACGAATATAACTTCTGGCTAGGTGATGCGTTTGCATCAGGTGGTTCTGTAGGTTATGACCATAAGAAGATGGGTATTACAGCTCGTGGCGCTTGGGAGTCTGTAAAACGTCATTTCCGTGAAATGGATATTAACTGTCAAACCACAGATTTTACAGCAGTTGCTATCGGGGACATGGCCGGTGATGTATTTGGTAATGGTATGTTGTTATCAAAGCACATTCGTTTGCAAGTGGCGTTTAACCATCTACATATTTTTGTTGATCCAAATCCAGATGCAGCGGCTTCTTATCCAGAGCGCGAACGTTTATTTAATTTACCACGTTCATCATGGGAAGATTACAATAAAGAGCTAATTTCAAGCGGCGGTGGTATTTTCTCGCGTGCTGCTAAGTCGATTACGCTGACCCCTGAGATGAAAAAAATGTTAGGCACTAAAAAAGCCAGCATGACACCGAATGAATTGATCAAAGCATCATTAATGATGGATCATGATTTACTTTGGAATGGTGGTATAGGGACTTACATCAAGCATTCGAAAGAAACGGATGCCGATGTAGGGGACCGTGCCAATGATGCGTTGCGTATTAACGGTAAAGATCTTGGTGCTAAAATATTTGGCGAAGGCGGTAACTTAGGTGCAACCCAATTAGGTCGTATTGAATTTGCAGCTCAAGGCGGTCGTGTAAATACTGACTTCATCGATAACGTGGGCGGGGTTGCGTGTTCAGATAACGAAGTAAATATTAAAATTTTACTCAATGGCTTAGTTGCTGAAGGCGACTTAACGCGTAAGCAACGTGATGAGTTACTTTACTCAATGACCGATGAAGTGTCTGAATTAGTACTTAAAGATTGTTATCGTCAAACACACACTTTATCGATCACTCAATCTAAAGGGACCTCAACGCTTAAAGAAAAAATTCGCTTTATTCATGCACTTGAAAAAGACGGTAAGCTAGACCGTGCAATTGAGTTTATTCCTACAGATGAAGAGTTAGCAGAGCGCGCCGCTGCAGGTAAAGATTTAACACGCCCTGAGCTATCTGTATTAGTTTCTTACGCGAAAATGGTGCTAAAAGAGTCTTTGGTAACGGATGAAATTACTGAGAATCCATATTACCGTCAGTTATTAGTTAAATCATTCCCGCGCCCATTACGTGAGAAGTTTAATGATGCTATGGATAATCATCCACTACGCAAAGAGATTATTGCCACTAAGTTAGCAAATAATATTGTTAATGATATGGGCTTAAACTTTATGGTGCGAATGAATGAAGAAACCGGTGCAAACGAAGCTGAAATTGCATTGTGTTATTCAATCGCAAGTGAAATTTTCCAAATGCGTGAAACATGGTTATCTATTAGTGATTTAGATAATAAAATACCATCGAACGTACAAACAGAAATGTTATACCAGTTACGTCGTACTGTTCGTCGTGCAACACGTTGGTTCCTTCGTCATCGCACCAAAGCACAATCAATTGAGCAAGCGATTGAAATTTTCTCACCAACATTTGCCGATTTAAGTGAAAACTTAACTAAATACATCGTTAAAACAGAAAGCGATCGTATTGTAAGTGCCCGTGAAGAACTAACACAAAGCGGTGTACCTACAGATATCGCACAGCGCATTGTGTCGTTATCAAGCTTGTTCTCGGTAATGGATTTAACGCAAATTGCTCAAAACTCTAATCGTAAAATCGATATGGTGTCGCACACTTACTTTAAATTAGGTGCGCAAATGGGACTACATTGGTTCTTAGATCAAATCACTAATCAACCGGTTTCTAACCATTGGCAGGCATTAGCGCGTGCATCATATCGTGAAGAGTTAGATTGGCAGCAACGCACCTTGTCAGAAGTGGTATTAAACAGCTTTGAAGGTGAAAGCAGTGATGTAGATGGTCAAATTGAACAATGGATGGATAGTCAAGATCTGTTACTTCAACGTTGGAAGCAAATGTTGACAGAGTTTAAAACATCGCAAAGTCACGATTTTGCTAAGTTCTCAGTGGCATTAAGAGAGCTCATGTTACTCGGTCACAATTGTGATACATCAGCAAAGTAACAAACTGCTAATGATTAAAACTAATCGTTAAACAGTTTTTGTTATATAATACCTCAGCCTTGTCTGAGGTATTTTTTTGTCTACAATTTTAAGAGGATTATATTCATGTTCTACGATTTAGCTCGCCGTTTTATGTTTACCCGTGATGCGGAGTGGGCCCATGATTTTGCTCTTAATAACTTACGTCGCTTTGCTAACACGCCATTAAGTGCTGCATGGTCACAAAGCGTGGCAAATAAACCAGTGAACTTTTTAGGCCTCGAATTTAAAAACCCAGTAGGGCTTGCTGCAGGTCTTGATAAAAATGCGGAGTGTATCGAGGCATTCGCTCAAATGGGTTTTGGCTTTGTAGAAGTGGGTACAGTAACACCGCGTCCTCAAGCGGGGAACGATAAGCCGCGGATATTCAGGTTGCCGCAGTCAAATGCGATTATTAATCGTATGGGCTTTAATAACAAAGGTGTTGATAATTTAGTTAACAATGTTAAAGCAGCTAAATACGATGGTATTTTAGGTATCAATATTGGTAAAAATAAAGATACACCAAATGAGCAGGGTAAAGATGATTACATTCACTGTATGCGTAAAGTGTTTGAACATGCATCATACATCACTGTAAACATTTCATCACCCAATACCCCTGGCTTACGAGACCTGCAATATGGCGCAGCATTAGATGACTTATTACAAAGCTTGAAAAACGAACAGCTTGATTTAATTGCTAAGCACAATAAACAAGTGCCTATGTTGGTGAAAATTGCGCCAGACTTAGATCCAATTCAAATTGAACAAGTGAGTGAGTCACTGTTAAATAATAAAATTGATGGTGTTATAGCCACAAATACCACCTTAGAGCGTAGCTTAGTGCAAGGTCAGCAGTATGCTGATGAGGCAGGCGGTTTATCAGGAGCGCCAGTTAGAGAGCGTTCCACCCATGTTGTTTCTGAACTTAAGCGTTTAACAAATAATCAGTTACCTATTATTGGTGTGGGGGGGATTGATGATGCTCAATCAGCAAAAGAAAAATTTAATGCGGGTGCAGATTTAGTTCAAGTTTATACCGGTTTCATATACAAAGGACCGCAATTGGTCAAGTCGATCATTAACGACTTATAAGGATCAGTTATGTAAGCTTTTGATCGTTCGATAAATGTTCTAAAAAGACGTTTTAAAAATGGTCAAAAGCAGCTATACTCTAAGCTTATTGTCTTATTTTATTTTTTAAGTACTAAGTAGGGAGGAGCAAATGTTACAAGCGTCAAAGCAATGGCAGTGGATAGCGTGTGCTGAAAAAAACCGCTTGCTGCTTGATTTAAATGACGATATGCAACTTTGTACACCTTATAAGCTTAGACAGCTCACCGATTGTGCTTTTAAAAACCCATACTTCAGCCTTGAAGATGCAGCCTTTTATGAGCAAGTTTATTATTACCTTGCGCAGTTTAATTTATGGAATCCTGCCCAGTTATGCCAAATAGCGCTCAATGCAACGGCAGTTAAATTTCAATTAAAACCAGTGTTGGCAAAAAGTTGGTTTTTTAAACCGTATACTGGTAGTACACCTAGTACTGAAGCGGTTATTAATTTAAGCTCAGAATCACAAACTGGCGAGTTTTTAATTATAGAGCATTGTCCAGATGCTTCTGTGTGCATTAATTTAAGCGAAACCTTTGCACTAGATGACAATCTATCACTTGCCCAGTTTGAAGTTATCCGCGTTTTAAACAACCGAGTTCACCCCTTAATTACCTCACAGTACGATAGCCAAACAGCTTAGCCTAATTTAGTCTTTGAGGCTTGTTTAAGGCGTATTTGTACGCAAACCTATGTTATAATCCCGCGCAATTAGCTATTAAGGGTTTTTACTTTGCAATTTATCGCACTTACTTCTATCGGAATCGAAAATTTATTGGTTGATGAACTTACAGAACTTGGCGCTACGGTGTCAAAGCAAACTGTGGGTTCTGTTCGCTTTGAGGCTGACTCATTGCTAGCGCAAAAAGTGTGTTTATCTACACGCTTTGCTACGCGTGTACTTATGCTTATTGAAGAAAAAGAAGGCGTAAATGACAAAGACAGCTTGTACAAATTTGCACGCTTACAACCTTGGCAAGAATGGTTTGGCCCAACACAAACTTTTGCTGTTGATTTTAATGGCACAAACGATTCACTTAAAAATACCCAGTTTTCTGGTTTAGTAATTAAAGATGCGATTGTTGATTACTTTAACGATTTATTTGAACAGCGACCAAATGTAGATAAGCAAGATGCCAATGTGCGAGTGGTTGCACGTTTAAATCGTCATGGCGTTTCACTGTATATTGATTACTCAGGGCCGCGTTTATCAGAGCGTGGTTACCGTCAAGGTCAAGGCAAAGCACCCATAAAAGAGCATTTAGCTGCGGCAATAATAAAACGTAGTGGCTGGCTTGAAAATGTCAATCAACCACTATTCGATCCATGTTGTGGTGCCGGCACTATTTTAATAGAAGCGGCTGGAATGGCACGTAATGAAGCGCCTGGATTATTCCGTGAAGGATTCGCGTTTGAGCGTTTACCTAGCTTTAGAGTGGCAAAATTCAAAGAACTTAAAGAGCAACTTTTAGCGAATATTACTGATCCTAAATTATGGTTAATTGGCCATGATTACGATGCACAAGTACTTGATAAAGCGATTGCTAATGCGCAGCGTGCAGAGCTTGATACGGTGATTAAATTTAAGCAAAGCGATGCGACAAAACTGACGAGCGTTGCAAAATTGCCGGGTGTTGTTATTTCTAACTTACCTTATGGTGAGCGTATTGGTTCTATGGCTGAACTTGTAAACTTGCATCGTAGCTTAGGTGTTGGTTTTAAAAAGCACTTTAATCATTGGAAACTCGCTCTACTGGGCATGGATGAAAGCCTGTTTAAATTACTTAAATTAGTGAAGCAAAAACGCTATAAATTTAAAAATGGCCCCCTTGATGTTGAATTAAACCTGTATCAGCTTGATGACAAGCAAGTCAGCCTTACCTCTGATGACAAACCCGCTTTAAACTTCGAAGGCTCGATGGCATTTGCTAATCGCCTGAAAAAGAACAAGCAAGGCTTAAAAAATTGGCTTAAGCAAAATCAAGTCCATGCGTATCGTGTTTACGATGCAGATATTCCTGAATACAACGTTGCGGTTGATATTTATGGTGATTCAGCGGTTATTTTTGAATACGCAGCACCGAAAGAGATTGATGAAAAAACCTCTGAGAAGCGTTTACAAGATGTTATTAGCTTGACAGCACAACAACTTGATATTGCACCTGAAAACATTGCTGTAAAAGTACGTAAAAAGCAAAAGGGTGAAGAGCAATATACACCAATGGCTAAGCAAAATAGAACCATGGTAGTAGAAGAGTTTGGTGCTAAGTTTAAAGTTAATTTATTTGACTACTTAGACACGGGGCTATTTTTAGATCATCGCCTTGCACGTCGTTACATTCAAGAAAACGCAAAAGATAAGCGCTTTTTGAACCTGTTTGCATACACAGGAACCGCCTCAGTTCATGCAGCCATTGGTGGCGCAAAAGCGATTACTACCGTTGATTTATCTAAAACCTACTTAAAGTGGGGTCAAGATAACTTTGCGCTTAACGATATTAGCAATACACGTTATCGTTTTGAGCAAGCAGATTGTTTAAAATGGCTAGAGTATGCACAAGGGCAGTATGACCTGATCTTTTTAGATCCGCCTACTTTTTCAAATTCTAAACGAATGAAAGACGCGTTTGATGTGCAAAACGACCACATTAAGCTGTTAACTTGGGTTAAAAAAATATTGAGCCCATCGGGTACGCTAATATTCTCTAATAATAAACGCGGTTTTGTAATGGATGAAGTTGGCTTGATGGGGTTAGGGTTAAAAGCAGAAAATATTTCTGAAAAAACCTTATCTCCTGACTTTAAACGAAATAAAAAAATTCATAATAGCTGGTTAATTAAACATGGCTAAGTGGATTTTATATCACACCGA
The DNA here is from genome assembly GCF_005887255.1 of Pseudoalteromonas sp. S1609. GTDB lineage: Bacteria > Pseudomonadota > Gammaproteobacteria > Enterobacterales > Alteromonadaceae > Pseudoalteromonas. The sequence continues at coordinate 86,300 of NZ_PNDJ01000016.1, forward strand.
CGGCTGCCACTTGTGCGAGCAAGCAGAGCAGCTGTTAAAACCGTTACTTTCATCAACCGATGAATTACAACTTATTGATATTATGAGCGATGACGCATTAATTTTAGAGTATCAAATAAGCATTCCGGTTTTAAAAAATCAACAAGGCCAACAATTATTTTGGCCTTTTACTGCACCTCAGGCGCAGCAGTTTTTAGCGCAAGCAGAATAAGAGTAAAGATTAACTATGGATTTAATTAGAATTTCAAAAGCACAATTAGCTTACGGTACACACCCATTACTTGATAATGCAGATGCAGTAATCGAAAGTGGCGAACGTGTGTGTATTGTAGGTCGCAATGGTGCAGGTAAATCAACGCTTTTAAAAGTACTCGACGGTCAAGTAATACTTGATGATGGCGAAATAAACCAAGTTGGTAGTTTAAAAATATCGCGTTTAGAGCAAGATCCACCTAAAGGGGCAAGTGGCACTGTATTTGATTACGTTGCCCAAGGTATGCCTGAAATTGCTAACTTACTGATTGATTTTCATCATGTAAGCACACAATTGCAAACAGATTGCACTGATCAACTATTAAATAAATTAGAGCGTTTATCTAATAAATTAGAGGCGGCAGATGGCTGGCGTTTTGATAGCCGAATTCAGCTTGTACTTACTCAATTAGAGCTAACTCCTGATGCGAAACTTGAGTCGCTTTCTGGTGGTTGGTTACGTAAAGTTGCATTAGCGCGTGCTTTAGTGAGTGAGCCTGATTTATTACTGCTCGATGAGCCTACTAACCACTTGGATATGACAAGTGTAATGTGGTTAGAGCAATTCCTAAAAGAATTTAAAGGCGGCATTGTATTTATATCTCATGACCGTGCATTTATTCGAGCTGTTGCTACACGTATTTTAGATTTAGATCGCGGTAAGCTAATTTCTTATCCTGGTGATTATGCCACTTACTTAGAACAAAAAGCGCATGATTTAAAAGTAGAAGAAACACAAAATGCATTGTTTGATAAACGCTTAGCGGAAGAAGAAGCGTGGATCCGCCAAGGTGTTAAAGCTCGTCGAACCCGTAATGAAGGCCGTGTTCGTGAGCTGAAACAATTACGTAATGAACGTAAACAACGTGTGGAACAAGTAGGTAAAACTGATTTCAATATCGAAACAGCTGATCGTTCAGGTAAACTAGTATTTGAAGCTAAACACCTAAATCATGCATTTAAAGACAAAGTGATAGCTGATAACTTCTCTACCCTAGTGATGCGTGGCGATCGTATTGGTTTGGTGGGGCCTAATGGTATTGGTAAAACAACGCTATTAAAATTGTTGTTTGGTGATTTAAAAGCAGACAGTGGTGAAATAAAGCAAGGTGTTAACTTAGAGTTTGCATATTTCGATCAGTACCGTGAGAAGCTTGATGAAGAAGCAACCGTTCAAGATAACGTTGCGGAAGGAAAGCAAGAAGTGATGATGGGCGGACGCTCACGTCACGTGTTAGGCTATTTACAAGACTTTTTATTTCCGCCAGCACGTGCTCGTACACCGGTAAAAGCACTTTCAGGTGGTGAGAAAAACAGGTTGTTATTAGCCAAGTTATTTTTGAAACCTTCAAATATATTAGTGCTCGATGAGCCTACCAATGACTTAGATATAGAAACATTAGAGCTCCTTGAGGATATTATTAACCAATATCAAGGTACTGTGCTTATAGTAAGCCACGACCGAGAGTTTATTGATAATACCTGTTCGAGTGTTTGGGCATTTGAAGGTAACGGCAAAGTCACTGATATAGTTGGTGGCTACAGTGATTATGAAGCGTATACCAACTATTTGGCGGAGCAGAACAAAGAGTTGCAAAAGCAGCCAGTCAAAAAAGTTGAAAAAATAGAGCCAACGCCAGTTAAAAGCAATAACAAAGCAAATAAACTCTCTTACAAATTAAAACTTGAACTAGAGCAACTACCTAATAAAATGGAGCAACTTGAAGCTGAGCTTGAAAAACAACAAGAACGAGTAAGTCACGAAGACTTTTTCAAGCAAGACAGTGATATAACAGCCAAGGAATTGAACCATTTAGCCCAACTTGAGTCTGACCTTGAAGCCGCTTTTGAGCGTTGGGAAGAACTTGAAGAATTAAAGAATCAGTAGTAAGGAATAAAATGAAATATAAATTACTCGCGGCCAGTGTTTTGGCTACACTGAGTACATCAGCATTGAGTGCAACGTACCAGTTAACCGAATTAGGTGACTTTGAAGCTGCAAAACATACATATGTTACTGATGTGAGTGAAAGTGGCCATGTCATTGGCGTTGCTAATGGCTTATACAACCTACCTATTGATATTAGTTATATTGATTTTACAGAAAGTTCAATCAATAGTGCTTACGACGCGGAAGTTGCAAGGTTTAAAGAAATTGACAAAGAAATAACCTTTACGCTTGATGACATAGAAAATAACGATGCGATTTACACTAATGCTGATGCGCATACTTTTATGGTTCGTTTTTTATCAAACTTGTCATCTAACTTTGAGTATCAAAAAATCAGTTCAATTATTGCTACAAATTATAATAGTGGTGTAATAACTGAGCAGCCTTTATTTGATATCGCTTCTGTTGATTACGACGGTCTGACCCGCTCGACAAGTAATTTTTATAATGGCGTTGCAGAAGACGGAACGACTGTTGGCTGGGGCAGTGCTCCTTTTGATAAAGTGAGTTTTACACCAGATGGCGAAACAGAGGAAGAAACGTGGTTTACCCGTGACTTCATAGAACGTGGGATTTTAATATCTGCAGATGGTGTTGAAGTGCCGTTTGTTCCAGAATTTACTGAACACGGTGGGACTAGTAAAGCATCTGATATTGTTGCCACTGACACAGGTTACATTGTTGTTGGTAATGTATCGGTCAGTATTCCTGCTGAGAGACAAACCACAATTACTGATAATTGTGATGGCCTTGATGAACCGGTAATGGCCTGTATTGAATCACTTAACAGTCGAAGTACGCGTGGTTTATTCAATAAAACAGCGGTTAAATGGACTCTAGATAGTGCCTATAATGTGACTTCAACAGAGCTGTTGGGTTTAGCGCTTACTCCAGAAGAAGATGAGGACACTAATCCTTTTATTAGTAATGCATTAGCGGTTAATAAAAATGATGTAGCGGTCGGTTTTTCGAACACTCGTTATTTTGACAGAGATTCGACAATTTTAACTATGCCAACTTATTTTAAAGACGGTGAAGTGGTTGATTTTATAAACCAGCAAGATGATTGGCAAGCTGGTAAAGCATTCGCGATAAATGATAATGACATTGTGGTTGGTTATGCTTCAAAAGGTATTGAAGGTAGTTTAATCGCCAAGTTCTTTCATCATAATATAAATACTAATACGACCGTATTTCCTGAAGATTATTTTACTAGCTCAAACTCATACGCGAATGACATTAATAACCAAGGTTACATCGTAGGTGAGGGTGAGGTTGGTGATACAGCCAGCACAAGACGCTCAGAAGCCTTTATTTATAAAATTGGCGATGACAAAATCACAAACTTAAATAGTTTACTACCTTGTTTTGACAGTGATGGTGAGACTAGTTTTAGTTATAAAATGGTAGAAGCGAAATCAATCAACGAAAACAATGAGGTATTTGGTGTAGCAACTAAAACGGTTGAAAAGTTAAATTCACGAGGCGAAGTTGTAACTGATATTAATGGCAATATTCAATATGAAAGTGTTGCTGTTGCGGTAAAACTTTCACCGATTGCTAATGGTGAAGTTGAAAACTGTAAAGCTCCAGATACAGAGTTTTATGAACGTAGCTCAGCCAGTTTCTCATGGTTTGGTTTACTATTGCTGCCATTAGTTGGATTAAGACGCGTTTTTCGTTTCTAGGTAATGCTATTCGTTTATAAAAAACCAACTTGTTAAGTTGGTTTTTTTTTGTCTATATTAAGGTAAAGAGCAGCCCTTTATGGAGAACTAGGCGCTAGTTATTTCTAGATATCCAAGCTTTTCTTACTGAGCGGCGCCAAATCAAGTCAATACCAAAATAGCCAATCACACTGGCAATAGATGCACACACAAGCGAACCCACTAAAAAAGCGGGGCCAATTGTCGTTAAACTTTCTATAAACCATGCCCAACTTGCTTCAAACGCAAAATGTTGCTCAGGTTGATTTAGCACTAATGTACCAACCAAGTACGAGCCGTAAAAGATAGGTGGCATTGTAAGTGGGTTAGTGATCCACACTAAAGCAACTGATATAGGCAAATTAACTCTTAAGATTATGGCTGCGGCAGCGGCTAGCACCATTTGAAAAGGAACAGGGATGAATGCAAAGAAAAGTCCAACGGCAAAAGCACCGCGTGCTGAGCGTCGATTTAAATGCCAAAGGTTAGCATCATGCAAAAGACGACCAAATATTTTTAGTGATTTGTGATGTCTAATTTTATTTGGATCAGGTAAAAACCGTTGGATTGTTTTTTTAGCCATTTAAAGCAACCATTTACGTCTGTGTGGATGAGTCTTGGATTTGTTGTCGGTGTCGTTATTACCGTGTTTTATTATCAAACCCTTGAATTTACAATTATCACAATTTCAATCCTCATTGTGAGCACGTATTTTAAGCCGTTTTTAACTGTATTGTTAGGCTTTATTTGCGGTATTTGCTGCGTAGCAGCACATTTTATCTTGTTTTATTCATTTGAGTTACCTAAACAGCACGAAAAATATGCTTATTCAGTCGATGTTGTTGTAGAAGAGGTTATTTCTGCTACACCTCCCCAATATGTAAAAGTTAAATTAACGCGTTTGGAAGACAGTGAATATAGTCACTTTAGGGCACCTTATGCCTTATTAAGTATCAATTTTGCACAACCAATTCATTCTGGTGATGCTTTTAATGCTCAAGTGAGACTTAAAAACTATAGATCCATTAAGAATTTTACTGTTTTTGATAATCAGCTTTATGCTTTTACACAAAAGATAGCGTTTAAAGGTACGGTGCTCAATAAACAGCTTAATATTAAAAGCTCTCAAAAAAGTAATGCCGTTTCAGCCTATAGAGTTTATGTCAAAAAGTTGGTAAATAATGCTGAGCTTAATTGGCTCTATTATACGTTGTTAACTGGCGATAAGTCTTTAATGACATTCGAGCATAAAGAGTTAATGCAGAGTCTTGGGTTAAGTCATTTATTAGCCATTTCTGGGTTACATATCTCTCTAGTGTTTGGTTTTTGTTATTTTGTCACACGGTTTTGTCTTAAGTTGGTTAAACCTGAACTAAATCAAGCATTAAATGTTTCTATTGTTTATAGCGCTGTTGGTTTTGTTGTAGCTTTTATTTATGTTTATTTAAGTAATTTTATCATTTCTGCAAGCCGCGCTTTAATTATGTTGGGCTGTTATTTGCTACTTTATTATTTGGCAAAGCAGTCATTGAGGTGGCGCAGTATTTTATTCGCACTGGTCATTATTTTAGCGATTAACCCATTTAGTGTATTAAACCCAGGGCTTTACTTTTCGTTTTTAGCAGTATGTATTATTTTTATTGTTTTAAAGCAATTTCCGCTTCGGGGTAACTCATTACTAGCCAATATACGAACATTATTTATTATTCAACTGGGATTATTTATTGGCTTATTACCCTTGTCATTATACTTTTTTAATGGTGTGAGTTTAGCGGGTTTAGTTTTAAATCTAGTCGCTATTCCCATTTTATCTTTTGTATTAATGCCTGCTTTATTTTTAAGTGTGTTACTGGGATTATTAACCGATTGGTACGCATTTATCGTATTATATGATTTTCCATTGGCCTATTTTTACCAAATGCTGCAGGCAATACCTCAGCAGGTACGTTGGCTTAATGTCGGACAGATAAGTATGACCACCATGGTGGCGCTTTATAGTGTTGTTCCTCTACTTTATTTTATTGAGCTTCGCTTACTGGCCTGCATTCCGATTTTGACTTTGCTTTTTAACCTTTACTCTACGCAAACCAGCCTTTGGCGGCTGAATGTATTCGATGTGGGCCATGGTTTAATGGTACTGATAGAAAAAGATAAACATGCGTTTATTTATGATTTTGGCCCGAGTTATTTTAATCGCTTTAGTCGTGTCACTAGTGTTTTACTACCCTATATTAATGCTCATAACCTAACAGTAACTAACTCGATTGTAAGCCATCAAGATAACGACCATTCAGGAGGCGTTGCGCACTTTAAAAAAGCCGGTTATGCATGGAGCTTTGATTATTTTCATCCCAATGGTGTATATAACGACTGCATAGCAACAACGATAGACTTTCAAGGTTTGAGTATTCAAACCTTTGCAAAAGAGGAGTTTAATAACAGTAATGATAATTCCTGTGTCGTTAAAATCTCAAGTGCCAACCATAGTGTGCTTCTCACTGGTGATATATCAAAGGCGAGGGAGTCTAAATTAATTAAACAAGGGCATGATTTACAAAGTACCGTTTTGTTAAGTCCTCATCACGGCAGTGATAGCTCTTCCAGTGTCGAGTTTATCGAGGCCGTAAACCCAACACTTGTGATTCATTCAAGTGCGTATCAAGGCCAGTGGCAATTTCCAAGTAAAGCGGTAGTTAAGCGTTACAATAAAATAAACGCCAAACAATATAGCACCGGTGATGTAGGACAAATTCGGGTTGATTTTTATGCTAAACACTTAGAGCTGAGTACCGCAAGAGGGGCGGAAAGTTATTGGTTTATCAAAGATTGACGTTTTGTTTTGCTGTTGCTAAGGATACAATAGGGGCTGTTACTGGTTTTAGAGAGTGTTATGGAACAAAGTACTACACAAATATATAAACGGCTTGTTTCTTACGTTGGCGCTTATAAGTCGATTGCCATCGTCGCGATTATAGGAATGATAGGTTATTCAGGTATGGATGCATTATTCATTCAACTGATGAAGCCGTTTATCGATGAAGGTTTAAACGAGCGTAACAGCCAGGTACTTACTTATGCGCCATTTGTGGTTATTGCGCTGGTTATCGGGCGTGGCGTATTTAACTTTATGTCATCTTACTGTTTAAGCTATGTAGGCTCACAAGTCGTGAGGGCGCTGCGCCAAGAATTGTTTGAACACATTTTACATTTACCGGTGTCCTTTCACGATAAAAACTCAACCGGCGATTTGATTTCTAAAATTACCTTTGACACCGAGCAAGTTCAACAAGCAATCACCAAAGCACTGCTTATTGTTGTGCGTGAAGGCGCTTTTGTGGTGTTTTTACTCGCTGTGATGTTTTATACCAGTTGGCAGTTGTCGTTAATCTTTTTAGTTATTATCCCGCTTGTGGCTACCATAGTAGCTGTGGTGTCTAAACGCTTTCGTCATATCTCGAAAAATATTCAGTCAGCGATGGGACAAGTTACCCGTAGTTCAGAGCAAATGCTCAGTGGTCACAAAGTGATCCATGGCTTTGGTGGGCAAACACAAGAAATTGATCAATTTTCTAAAATTAATAATCATAACCGCCAACAACGTATCAAGATGGATGCGACTAAAGCGCTAAGTGTCTCTATTATTCAAATTTTGGCTGCCAGTGCTATGGCTGTTATTTTATGGGTTGTGTCGATGCCCTCTATGATAGACAGCATTAGCTCTGGGGATTTTGTCGTACTCATCTCATCGATGATGATGCTACTGCGCCCATTAAAGCAACTTGCCAATGTAAACAGTGACTTACAGCGAGGTATTTCAGCTGCTCAGAGTGTTTTTTTAGTGTTAGATGAAGAAATTGAAAAAGACACGGGTACCTTTTCGGTTGATAAGGTAAAAGGGCATATTGAGGTGAAAAATGTGACCTTTAAATACCCAACCAAGGATGAAGCCGTGCTTAACGATTTATCACTGAACATAAAAGCCGGTGAGAGTATTGCGCTTGTTGGCCGCTCTGGCTCGGGTAAATCGACTATTTCTAACTTGTTACCCCGATATTATGACTTAGAAGCGCCAAGCGAAATTTTACTAGATGGTGTTGCACTTAACGAATACAAGCTTACTGATCTTCGTCGTCAATTTGCGTTAGTGTCGCAACAAGTGGTGCTATTTAATGACACTATTGCCAATAATATTTGTTATGGCCTACAGCGCGAAATCTCTATCGAAGAGCTTCATGACGTTGCAAAACAAGCTCATGTGTGGGAGTTTGTAAAAGACTTACCAGAGCAACTTAATACTATGGTTGGCGAGAACGGGGTAATGCTTTCAGGCGGTCAACGTCAACGAATTGCGATTGCTCGTGCTATTTTAAAAGATGCACCTATTTTAATTTTAGATGAAGCAACCTCGGCTTTGGATACTGAATCTGAAAAGCTTATCCAACATGCTCTTGATACATTAATGAAAGATAAAACCTCTATTGTTATCGCTCATAGGCTATCGACTATTGAAAATAGTGACCGTATCTATGTAATTGATAACGGTAAAGTGATAGAAAGTGGCACGCATACTCAATTACTGGCTAACGATGGTACCTACTCAGCTCTTTGTAAAATGCAGTTTGGTGAGCAGGGGTGAGTAAAATAGAGCAAAGCTGGTACAAACCTTTTAGCTTAATTACCTTATTGTTATTACCACTGTCCGCTATTTTTGGCTGTGTTGCTCTAGTGCGCAAATACTGCTACGAAGTGGGTGTTTTTAAGCCATTTGTTAGTAATACTCCAGTAATTGTTGTTGGCAATATAAGTGTTGGCGGCAATGGTAAGACTCCATTTGTATTGTGGCTACATGATTACTTAACCGCTCAAGGCTTATCTGTTGGTTTAATTAGTCGCGGCTATGGCGGGCAAGCAGCTCAATACCCATTATTAGTGACTGCAAATACGACGACTTTAGAAGCAGGGGATGAACCGGTACTTTTATTTAACCGTTTACAATGTCCGTTAGTTGTGGGGCCAAATAGACAGCAGAATATAGAAATGCTCAATCATCAGTTTCAGCTTGATGTAATCATTTCTGATGATGGCATGCAACACTACAAAATGGCACGCAGTATTGAATGTTGTATTGTTGATAGCGAAAGAAAATTTGGTAATGGTTTTTTAATGCCAGCAGGACCACTTCGTGAAACCACCTCTCGTTTAAACAGTGTTGATTTAGTCATTGAAAATGGTTCTGAACATGAATTTAGCTATCGCTTGCAGCCATCAATTATTAAACGTGTTGCTGATAATACTGAGATAAAAACGACTATAAAAACAGCGCATGCTGTAAGTGCAATCGGTAACCCTCAGCGCTTTGAAGCATCATTAAAAGCACAAGGTATAGCGTTGTTATCAACACATCATTTTCGCGACCATTATGCTTATACCGCCAATGACTTTGCTCAATTTGGTGAGGATTGTATATTAATGACAGAAAAAGATGCGGTTAAGTGCCGTGACTTTGCCAAGCCAAATTGGTATTACCTGCCGGTTGACGCTCAACCAACTGCAGCAGTAATAAACACATTAAATTTATTATTAAAAGAAAAAGGGATCCACCATGGCCTTTGATACAAAATTACTCGAAATTATTGCTTGTCCTGTGTGTAAAGGTAAGTTGCGCTTTGATAAACAAAACCAAGAGCTGATCAGTACAGCAGCAAAGCTAGCTTACCCGGTACGTGATGATATTCCGGTGCTACTTGAAAATGAAGCTCGTGAATTGACTCTTGAAGAGGTAGAAAAGTGGAATTCGTAGTTGTTATCCCTGCGCGTTACGCTTCTACTCGTTTGCCAGGTAAACCACTCGCTGATATTTGTGGCAAACCAATGATACAGCATGTGTATGAAAAAGCCTGTTTGTCAGGAGCTAACAAGGTGGTTATTGCCACCGATCATCAAAAAGTGTTTGATGCTGCTAAACGTTTTACTAGCAATGTTTTGATGACACGTGAAGATCATCAATCAGGCACAGAGCGCTTAGCCGAGGTGGTTGATTTACTTAATTTAGCCGATGACACTATCGTGGTGAATGTACAAGGTGATGAACCTTTGTTATCCCCTGATAACGTATCGCAAGTGGCGACATTATTAGCGCAATCAACGGCACCAATGGCAACCTTAAGTGTTGCTATTGAAGAGCGTGATGAAGTGTTTAATCCTAATGCGGTTAAAGTGGTCAGTGACATTAATAAAAATGCCTTGTATTTTTCAAGAGCGAGCATTCCTTTTGATAGAAGTGCCATGATGGACGAGCAGCAACCACTGAATTTAGCGCCTTTCCAACGCCACGTAGGTATTTATGCTTACCGTGCAGGATTTATAAAGCAATATATTGAATTAAGCGTTTCACCATTAGAAATACTTGAATCGTTAGAGCAGTTACGCGTGCTATACCATGGTTATGCAATTAAAATAGAGCAAGCATTAGTTACCCCTCATGCAGGAGTCGACACACCAGAAGATTTAGCTAAAGTGGTTGCCCATATTCAAAGTAAAAGCGTGTGAATACAGCACAAACGCCTATATTAAAAGTGCAATATACGCATGATGATTTTTACATCATAAATAAACCGCAAGGGCTTAATTTTCATTCTGAAGAAGGCCCCGGTTTTGTGGTACTAGCTGAGCAACAGTTAAACGAAAAATTATTTGCGGTACACCGTTTAGATAAGGTCACCTCTGGATTGATTATACTCGCGCGAAGCAAAGCGGCAGCAGCAGAATTTACGCAATTATTTACTCAGCATGCGATTAATAAGTTTTATCTAGCGGTTGGTGATACCAAGCCTAAAAAAAAGCAAGGCTGGGTTAAAGGTGATATGGCTAAGTCTCGCCGTGGCACGTATAAATTATTAAACTCACAGAGTAACCCCGCTATTACACGTTTTTATTCGTTTAGCTTTAAAAGCGGTTTTAGAGCTTACCTATTAAAACCCTATTCGGGTAAAACTCATCAACTCAGAGTTGCTTTAAAGAGTTTGGGTGCCCCCATAATAGGTGATGCGAGTTATTCTGGGAGCCCTGCAGAGCGCACCTATTTACATGCATTTGCGCTGGATTTTTTATGGAAAGGGCAAAAAATACAACATACCCTGTTGCCACAATCTGGTAAAGAGTATGCGCAATTGATTAAACATCAAGATTTTGATTCTTGGCAAACGCCGTGGAAATTGGATTGGTAAATGAGTGAACAAGTAACTGATATCCGCTTTGGTGGTATTAAACGACTATATGGTCAACAGCAATTTGAGTGGTTACAGCAAGCACATTTTTGTGTTGTAGGTATTGGTGGTGTAGGCAGTTGGACTGCTGAAGCACTAGCGCGTACCGGCGTGGGTAAAATCACCTTAATTGATTTAGACGATATTTGTGCAACCAATGTAAATCGTCAAATTCATGCCTTAACAGGCACAATAGGGGAAGCTAAAGTTGAGGCGATGAAAGCTCGCTGCGAGCTTATCAACCCTGAGTGTGTAGTGAATGTGATTGATGACTTTATTACCCTTGATAATATTCAACAGCATATTCAAGGTTTTGATTATGTAATAGATTGTATAGATGCGGTAAAAGAAAAAGCAGCATTAATCGCACACTGTAAGCGTAATAAAATGCCTATAATCACCACGGGCGGCGCAGGTGGGCAAACCGATCCTAGTCAAATTACTTTTGGTGATGTGGCAAAAACGACTCAAGATCCATTGCTTGCAAAAGTGCGTTATATTTTGCGTAAGCAGTATAATTTTAGTTCTAATCCAAAACGTAAATTTAATATTGACTGTGTATATTCAACAGAGCAGCTTGTTTATCCAGGTAACGACGGCAGTGTGTGTCATGCGAAACAAAATGCAGATGGCAGTATGAATATGGACTGTAATAATGGCTTTGGCTCAGTGACGATGATCACTGGAAGTTTTGGCTTCTTTGTTGCCGCTAAAGCAGTGAGAAAATATTTAGATAAGCGTGTACGTTTAAATATTTAACTACAGGCTGCTTATCATACTGTTATAAAAAGCGCTTAACGCGCTTTTTGTTTAGCTAAGATTTGTATTTTTTCAACCATGGCTTTTACCCCATTGCCGCGAGAAGCGCTTAAGTGGCTAATTAAGCCAAGCTTTTCAAATTCTTCATAGGCATTAATGTTTAATACCTCTTCTGGTGTTAAACCGTTATACAGAGCTAAAATTAACGCCAATAAGCCTTTTACTATGCGCGTATCAGAATCACCAATCACAACTAATGCATTTTCTGTCAAATCAAATTCAACAAACATCCACACTTTACTTTCACAACCTTGCACAAGCGCATCGTCGGTTTTTAATATATCGGCTAATGGCGGGAGTGTTTTACCAAGCAACATAATTTCACGGTATTTCTGTTGCCAGCTTGCACTGTTTTCAATGTTTTTACTTACCAGTTGGTATGTGTGAGTCATTATTTATCCAAATTAGTCTAATAAAGAGATGCATTCTTTAAGCGCAGTAATAAATTGGTCTACATCTTTAGTCGTATTATAAAATGCAAAACTCGCTCTGAGTGAGCCATTTAGTTTCAAATGGGCCATTAATGGCTGCGTACAATGATGACCACTTCGCACTGCAACACCATAGCCGTCAAGTAAAGTTGCCAGATCGTACGGATGTTCATTTTTATAATTAAAGCACAATGTACCAATGTTCGATTTTAGGTCGCTATAAATACTAATACCGTCTATTTGATTCAGTGCGTTCGCTGCATAAATAAACAACTGTTGTTCATATTGTTTTAATGTTTGCTGATCAAGTGCCATTAAATAGTCAAGCGCCGTACCAAAGCCTAAAACACCGGCTATATTTGGCGTCCCTGCTTCAAATTTAGCGGGAGCGTCACGATAAGTGCTTTGCGTTAGGGTCACTTTTTCAATCATTTCACCACCTGTTTGGTAAGGTGATAATGCATTAAGTGCGCTGTAGCGGCCATATAAACCGCCTAACCCGGTTGGCCCCAACATTTTGTGAGCTGAAAACACGTAAAAATCACAATTAAGCGCTGTCAAATTAGGTCTTAAATGTAGAGCGCTTTGTGCGCCATCGACTAAAGTTAGCGTATCTACAGCCTTCGCAGCAGTTATCAGCGGGGTTAAATCGGTAATATTGCCCAACGCATTAGAGGCGTGAGTGATTGCAAGAAGTGCAGGTTTGGTGTGTTTAATCACGTCACAGCACTGGTTGATATCAAAAGTGGCATTGTCATTAAGTGGCAACGCTTTTAACGTTGCACCAGTGTATGCCGCGAGTTCTTGCCACGGCACAATATTCGCGTGATGCTCGATTGGGCTAATTAAAATGGTGTCGTTAGTTGTTAATGTATTTCTTAGGCCATGTGCAACTAAGTTAATCGCCTCAGTAGCACCTTTAGTCCAGACAATTTCATTACCGCTTACCTGAAAATAATCAGCAACGCGTTGACGTACTAGCTCATAAGCCGTTGTAGCTTGCTCACTAAGGGTGTGACGGCCGCGATGAACATTTGCATTCTGATAGGTGTAAAACTTGTTAGTAGCGTCAATCACGCATTGTGGCTTTTGCGTTGTTGCAGCCGAGTCTAAATAAACCAAAGGGTAGCCATTGATTGTCTGATTTAGAGTAGGGAAATCATTACGGATTGTTTTAGGATCAAACAAGGACACAGACATAGGCTCATAAAGTTAATCAATTCGGGCAGGAATTGTAATCGGTTTAAGATAATTCTCAAGTAACATGTAATAAAAAAGGCCGCAATAGCGGCCTTTTAAAGCTAACTTTACAGCTTAGCGCTTGTCAGTTGCTTTGTAATCACGGGCTGTTTCACCTGTGTAAAGCTGACGTGGGCGGCTGATCTTGTGGCCAGGTTGAGAAAGCATCTCATCCCAGTGTGAGATCCAACCTACAGTACGTGCCATTGCAAAAATTACAGTGAACATACTTGTAGGAATACCAATCGCTTTTAAGATAATACCTGAGTAAAAATCTACGTTAGGGTAAAGTTTCTTCTCAACAAAGTACGGGTCTTCAAGTGCAATTTGCTCAAGCTTCATTGCGATATCAAGCAATGGATCTTGAATGTTTAGCTCTTCTAACACTTCATGACACGTTTGACGCATTACTGTTGCACGTGGATCGAAGTTTTTGTAAACACGGTGTCCAAAGCCCATAAGACGGAACGGGTCCGCTTTATCTTTTGCTTTTGCTACGTATTCGTCAATGCGATCAACTGAGCCAATTTCTTCTAACATGTTTAAACATGCTTCGTTAGCACCGCCGTGAGCAGGGCCCCAAAGTGATGCAATACCCGCAGCAATACATGCATAAGGGTTAGCACCAGAAGAACCAGCTAAACGTACTGTTGACGTTGAAGCATTTTGTTCGTGGTCAGCATGAAGCATGAAGATTTTATCCATTGCTTTAGCTGTTACTGGGTTTACTTTGTATTCTTCTGCAGGCACAGAGAACATCATGTGTAAGAAGTTTTCTGCATAGCTTAAATCATTGCGTGGGTATACAAACGGTTGACCGATGTTTGTTTTGTATGCCATTGCTGCAATTGTTGGTAACTTAGCAACTAATTTAATAGCGCTTGTTTTACGTTGAACTGCGTCTGTGATATCAAGATCTTCATGGTAAAAAGAAGATAAAGCACCAACCACACCACAAAGCATTGCCATTGGGTGAGCATCAAAGCGGAAACCTTGGAAGAAATTTGCTATTTTCTCATCTAGCATGGTGCTACGAGTGATTTTTGTAGCAAAATCATCGTACTGCTCTTTAGTTGGTAACTCACCATTTAATAGTAAGTAACATAACTCAATGTAGTTAGAGCTTTCTGCTAACTGCTCGATTGGGTAACCACGGTGTAGTAAAACACCTTTACCACCATCGATGTAAGTGATGGTAGATTCACAAGAACCAGTCGACATGAAACCTGGATCATAAGTAAAGTGACCATGTGAGCCGAGTGTACGTACATCAATTACATCTTGGCCAGCAGTACCTTGATAAATTGGAAGTTCGATTGGATCTAGCCCATCAATATGGACTGTGGCTTTCTTATCTGCCATCTATGTATCTCCTATTAAGATAACTATTCTGATTTTTATATTCTAAAATCTATTCTAAGCACATCTTTACATTTTAACGTGAAAGAGGGGGTTAAAGTCAATTTTTATAAGTATTATGCATATATGTATAATAAATATTCGGTATAGATTGAATATTATACCATTGGCTAATTCGCAAACGTCTCAAAGTAAACAAGAATTGTAAAAGAGCCTCTGGCTATATATACTAACGGAGGTTTTTAACCGATTTGTATTTGGGTAAACTTTTTTTTACATAATATTTTTCATAAAAAGTGAACTTTATTAGTATCAATACGTTTATTTTGATAGTTCCACCAGAAACATTTGGTGGGTTTTAGAAAAACAAGTAGATGAGCCCCACTGCGGGCAAGATGGGCAAGTAACTGTGAAAAAGCAAAGACCTGTAAATCTAGATCTAACAACTATATCTATGCCGGCAACGGCTAAAGCTTCAATTTTTCACCGCGTCACCGGTGTTGCATTATTTTTTGCTTTAACGTTTGTCATTTGGGCTTGGTCAGAGTCTCTTTCTTCAGCTGAAGGTTTTGAATTCGTCAAGGGTCTGTTTAACGGATTCATTGCCAAATTTATAGCTTGGGGCACCCTTTCTGTATTGGGTTATCACCTTATCGGTGGTATCCGTCACATCATTATGGATATGGGGCATTGGGAAGAACTTGAATCAGGCAACACTAGCGCTAAAATTGCAATGGCACTTGGCGTTGTGTTTTCTGTATTGGCAGGGGTGTGGATATGGTCTTAAATCAAGCAACTCTTAAACGTGATGGCGTACAAGATTTTGTATCTCTACGCACAACGGCATTAATAATCAGTGCATATGCAATTTTTATTATTGGCTATTTTTTAGCAATGCCAGAAGTCACATATGACGCCTGGACAGGCCTATTCTCTAACCTAGCAATGAAAGGGGCGACATTAATCACCCTAGTTTGCATTATGGTTCATACCCGTATCGGCCTTTGGCAGGTTCTAACCGACTATGTAAAGGGCGCTAAATTGCGTGCTTTCTTAGGCTTTGTACTAAACCTAATGGCTGTTGCTTACGTAGCTGTAGGTTTAATCGTTTTATGGGGTGTTTAAGTGAAATATTCTGTTCGTGAATTTGACGCCGTAGTAATTGGTGCCGGTGGTGCAGGTATGCGCGCTGCTCTTGCTATTACTGAATCTGGCAAAACATGTGCACTAATCTCTAAAGTTTTTCCGACACGCTCACACACTGTATCTGCCCAAGGTGGTATTACAGTAGCGTTAGGTAATTCGCATGAAGATAACTGGGAATGGCATATGTATGATACCGTCAAAGGTTCCGATTTTATCGGTGACCAAGACGCTATCGAATACATGTGTAATACAGGCCCAGAAGCTATTACTGAACTAGAAAACATGGGTCTACCATTTTCTCGTTTTGAAAATGGCCGTGTTTACCAACGTCCTTTCGGTGGTCAATCGAAAAACTTTGGTGGTGAACAAGCTGCACGTACCGCAGCAGCTGCTGACCGTACTGGTCACGCATTATTACATCTTCTATATCAACAAAACGTTAAAAACAAAACAAATGTATTTTCTGAATGGTATGCACTTGATTTAGTTAAAAACGATAATGGCGATGTAGTAGGTTGTACAGCGATTGAAATTGAAACAGGTGAAATCACTTTCTTCAAATCAAAAGCAGTTGTGTTAGCTACTGGTGGTGCAGGTCGTATTTTTGCATCAACAACTAATGCTCACATCAACACTGGTGACGGTGTTGGTATGGCGACTCGTGCTGGTATTTCTATGCAAGACATGGAAATGTGGCAGTTCCATCCGACAGGTATTGCAGGTGCTGGTACGCTAGTAACCGAAGGTTGTCGTGGTGAAGGTGGTTATCTTTTAAATAAAGATGGCGAACGCTTCATGGAGCGCTATGCACCAAATGCTAAAGATTTAGCATCTCGTGACGTTGTTGCTCGTTCAATGATGACAGAAATTCGTGAAGGTCGTGGTTGTGATGGTCCTTGGGGTCCTCACCTTAAGTTGAAACTTGACCACTTAGGCGAAGAAACGCTTAATTTACGTCTTCCAGGTGTATGCGATCTTGCTAAAACATTTGCTCACGTTGATCCTGCAAAAGAACCAATTCCAGTTATCCCAACATGTCACTACATGATGGGTGGTGTGCCAACTAACGTAAATGGTCAAGTACTTAATATCGATGCCGCTGGTAACGAAAAAGTAGTACAGGGTTTATTTGCTGTTGGTGAGATTGCATGTGTATCTGTTCACGGTGCTAACCGCTTAGGTGGTAACTCATTACTTGATTTAGTTGTATTTGGCCGTGCTGCTGGTAACTTCTTAGGTAAATACCTAAATGACGTTGAAATTTCTAAAGCGGCTTCTGAGTCTGATTTAGAAGCGTCTTTAGCTCGCTTTAACCGTTGGGAAAGCTCAACAGTTGGTCAAGGCGAAGACCCAGTACAAATCAAGAAAGACCTACAACAGTGTATGCAGCTTAACTTCTCGGTATTCCGTGAAGGTGACTCAATGGCAACTGGTCTTACTGAGCTTAAAGAAATTCGTGAACGCTTACAGCATGCACGTCTTGATGATAAATCATCAGACTTCAACACCATGCGTATTGAATGTTTAGAATTAGACAACTTAATGGAAACAGCTTACTCAACTGCAGTAGCTGCAAACTTCCGTACTGAAAGCCGTGGTGCACACTCTCGCTTTGACTTCCCAGATCGTGATGACGAAAACTGGTTATGTCACTCAGTATTTAATCCGGTAACGGATGAAATGAGCAAGCGTAAAGTAAACTACGAGCCCAAGCTACGTGAAGCATTCCCACCTAAAGCACGTACCTACTAGGAGCGAGACGATGGCACAAGTACAATTTTCAGTTTATCGTTATAATCCGGATGTTGACAACGCACCTCGTATGCAAGAATACACTTTGCAAACTGAGGAAGGCCAAGACATGATGGTATTGGATGCACTTTTATTATTAAAAGAGCAAGATCCTACACTATCATTCCGTCGTTCATGCCGTGAAGGCGTGTGTGGTTCAGACGGTGTAAACATGAATGGTAAGAACGGCTTAGCATGTATTACTCCTTTATCTACGCTACAAAAAAATGGCAAAGGTAAAATCGTAGTACGTCCATTACCGGGACTTCCTGTTGTTCGTGACCTTGTTATTGACATGAGTCAGTTCTACACTCAATACGAAAAAGTAAAACCGTATCTAATAAATGACGAGCCTGCTGCAGGCGAACGTCTTCAATCTATCGAAGAACGTGATAAATTAGATGGGCTTTATGAGTGTATTTTATGTGCATGTTGTTCTACATCGTGTCCTTCTTTCTGGTGGAATCCAGATAAGTTTATAGGTCCAGCAGGCCTTCTTCATGCTTACCGTTTCTTAGCTGATAGCCGAGATACTGCAACAGAAGAGCGTTTAGCTGACTTAGACGATGCATTCAGTGTGTTCCGTTGCCACAGTATCATGAACTGTGTTAGCGTTTGTCCTAAGGGTCTTAACCCGACTAAAGCAATTGGGCAAATAAAATCTATGTTATTAAACCGCTCGGTTTAATTTCAAGTAGACGAAAGATGGCTAATATTTTATTAGCCATCTTGTTATATAACTATTAATTTCTGCGCTAAAAAAAAGGGCTTATAAATGCACGAAGGTGTGATGAAGGCATGGCTAGAATCTTCACATTTAAACGGCGGTAACGTTGCTTATGTTGAAGAGCTTTATGAAGCGTATTTAGACGATGCGACTTCGGTGCCAGAAGAATGGCGAGAAGTGTTCGAACAATTACCAAAAGTAGATGGTGTGGATGTTGAAGTAAAACATTCAGAAGTTCGTTCACAATTTGCGGCGCTTGCTAAAAACAAGCATAGAGAAGTAGTGGTAGCAGAGGGCAGTGGCGGTGACCTTAAACAGGTTAAAGTTCTGCAACTTATTAATGCTTTCCGTTTTCGTGGACACCAAAATGCAAACCTAGATCCACTAGGTATTTGGCAACGCGAACGTGTACGAGATTTAGAGCTAGAGTACCACGACTTATCAAATGCTGACTTTGACCGCGAATTTAACGTAGGATCGTTTGCCGTAGGCCGCGATACTATGCCTTTAGGTGAGTTATACCAAGCACTAAAAACTACATATTGTGGTTCTATTGGCGCAGAGTATATGCACATCACATCAACAGAAGAAAAACGTTGGTTACAACAGCGTTTAGAGTCTGTTCAGTCTAGGCCACAATTCGATAAAAATGAAAAGCTACGCATCCTTAAAGGATTGACAGCGGCTGATGGTCTTGAAAAATATTTAGGGGCTAAGTTCCCGGGTGCTAAGCGTTTCTCACTTGAAGGTGGCGATGCGTTAGTGCCTATGCTTAAAGAGCTTATACACCGCGCGGGTGAAAGTGGCCAAAAAGAAGCCGTAATCGGCATGGCTCACCGCGGACGCTTGAACGTACTTGTGAATGTACTTGGTAAAAATCCATCAGAATTATTTGATGAATTTGCTGGTAAACACAAAGATACTTTAAGCTCTGGTGATGTTAAGTATCACATGGGTTACTCTTCAGATTTCGCGACCAAAGGTGGCAATGTGCACATGGCACTTGCGTTTAACCCATCGCACTTAGAAATCGTAAATCCTGTGGTTATGGGGTCTGTGCGCGCACGCCTTGATCGTCTAAACGACAAAACGGGCAGCAAAGCACTTCCTATTACTATTCACGGCGACTCTGCAATCGCAGGTCAGGGTGTAGTACAAGAAACGTTTAACTTATCACAAACTAATGCATTTAGTTGTGGTGGTAGCATTCGTATTGTTGTTAATAACCAAGTTGGTTTTACAACAAGCAAGCAAGACGATGTACGCTCTACTGATTACTGTACTGATATTGCAAAAATGGTTCAATCACCAATCTTCCATGTAAACTCTGATGATCCTGAAGCGGTTGCGTTTGTTACGCAATTAGCGCTTGATTTCAGAAACCAGTTTAAACGTGATGTTGTGATTGACCTTGTTTGTTATCGTCGCCATGGTCATAACGAAGCTGATGAGCCTAATGCTACACAGCCTGTTATGTACCAAAAAATTAAAAAACACCCAGTTCCTCGCTTAATCTATGCAGATCAGTTAATTTCGGAAGGTTCTTTCACAGAAAACGAAGTGAAAGCACTTGCTGATGATTATCGTAATGGCTTAGATGATGGCAACTGCGTAGTTGAAGAAATTCAACCAGAAACGTCACATTCTTCTGATTGGGCTAAATACGTTGGTCATGATTGGAATGTTGACTACGACGCGAGCGTTTCTGTAGAGAAACTCAAAGAGCTCGGTAACATTGTCGCAAGCTACCCTGAAGATCACAAAGCGCAATCTCGTGTTAAGAAAATATACGATGATCGTAAAGCTATGGCAGCTGGTGAAAAAGCACTTGATTGGGGTATGGCAGAAACTTTAGCGTATGCAACTATTGCAGCTGAGGGCACTGACATTCGCCTAACAGGTCAAGACTCTGGCCGTGGTACCTTCTTCCATCGCCATGCGGTTGTTCACGGTCAACAAGACGGTGCAACATACTTACCACTACAAAACATTAGTGAAGATCAAGGTACGTTTGAAGTATTTGATTCGGTGCTATCTGAAGAAGCGGTATTAGCGTTTGAATATGGTTATGCAACAGCAGAGCCGACCTCACTTGTTTTATGGGAAGCGCAATTTGGTGACTTCGCCAATGGTGCACAAGTTGTTTTTGACCAATTCTTAAGTTCAGGTGAGCAAAAGTGGGGTCGTTTATGTGGCCTGACATGTTTGCTACCACATGGTTATGAAGGCCAAGGCCCTGAGCATAGCTCTGCACGTCTTGAGCGCTTTTTACAGCTGTGTGCTGATCATAATATGCAAGTATGTGTACCATCTACACCGGCACAAGTTTATGCAATGCTTCGTCGTCAATCGGTTAGACCTCTTCGTCGCCCATTGATTGTTATGACGCCAAAATCATTGCTTCGTCACCCATTAGCTACATCATCGCTTGAAGAACTATCAGAGGGCGTATTCCACAATGTGATCGATGAAATTGATGATATTGATGCTAAGAAAGTAGAACGTGTTGTATTTTGTAGTGGTAAAGTTTACTACGAATTATTGCAAGAACGTCGTAAACTTGAGCAAGACAACATTGCTATTGTTCGTGTTGAACAGCTATACCCGTTCCCACATGACGAAATGAAGACGATTATTGAGCGTTATCAGCATGTTACTGATTTTGTATGGTGTCAGGAAGAGCCGCAAAACCAAGGTGCTTGGTATTGTTCTCAACATCACTTTATTGATGCAATTCCACAAGATGCAAAATTAAAATATGCTGGTCGTAAAGCTTCAGCATCACCTGCATGTGGTTATATGTCAGTACATACTAAAGAACAACAAGCGCTCGTTGCCGACGCGCTTACTATAGAAAAGAAAGGATAAGCAATGAGCACAGAGATTAAAGTTCCTGTTCTTCCTGAGTCGGTTGCAGATGCTTCCGTTGCTACATGGCATGTAAGTGTTGGCGACAAAGTAAGCCGTGACCAAAACTTAGTAGATATTGAAACAGACAAAGTGGTTTTAGAAGTGGTTGCACAAAACGATGGTGTAATCACTGAAATTTCACAAGAAGAGGGTGCTACGGTACTTGGTGACCAAGTGATCGGTTTAATTGGCGATGCAGATGAAGCACCGGCAACTAAAGAGTCAAAAGAAGATGACTCAGCATCAGATAAATCAGAAGACGCGCCTGCGGCGCAATCAGCACCAGCATCAGAAGGTAAAGAAGTGGATATTAAAGTACCTGTACTTCCAGAATCAGTTGCAGATGCAACAATTGCTACTTGGCATGTTCAACCAGGTGACGCGGTAACACGTGACCAAAACTTGGTAGATATCGAAACAGATAAAGTTGTACTTGAAGTTGTTGCCCAAGAAGACGGCGTTATGGGTGAAATAATCCATGACGAAGGCGATACCGTTCTTGGTGAGCAAGTAATTGGTAAGGTAAAAGCAGGCGCTGCACCAGCTAAATCTGAAGCTAAAGCGAATGCACCAGCAGCCAAAGAAGAAAGCTCAAGCGATAGTTCAGATGTGCTAACGCCATCAGTTCGTCGTTTAATTGCTGAGAAAGGCCTTGATGCTTCAAAAATCAAAGGTTCAGGTAAAAATGGCCGTGTGACTAAAGAAGATGTTGATCAATTCTTAAAAGCACCTGCTCCAGCAGCAAAAGCAGAAGCAGCACCAGCAGCACCAATGGGTGACCGTACTCAAAAACGTGTGCCTATGACACGTTTACGTAAAACCATTGCTAATCGTCTTCTTGAAGCGAAAAACTCAACTGCAATGTTAACCACGTTTAACGAAGTTAATATGAAGCCAATAATGGATCTTCGTAAGCAGTACCAAGAAGTATTTGAAAAGCGTCACGGTATCCGTTTAGGTTTCATGTCTTTCTATGTGAAAGCGGTAACTGAAGCGTTAAAGCGTTTCCCAGATGTAAATGCATCAATTGATGGCGATGATATTGTTTATCACAACTATTTCGACATCAGTATTGCTGTTTCTACGCCACGTGGCTTAGTAACGCCAGTACTTAAAGATTGTGACAAATTATCAGTTGCAGAAATCGAAAAAGGTATTCGTGAACTAGCTCTTAAAGGTCGTGATGGCAAGCTAACACTTGACGACATGACTGGCGGTAATTTCACTATTACTAACGGTGGTGTATTCGGCTCATTACTATCAACACCAATCATTAACTTACCGCAGTCTTCAATCTTAGGTATGCACAAAATCCAAGATCGTCCAATGGCTGTTAATGGTAAAGTTGAAATCTTACCTATGATGTATTTAGCGTTATCTTACGATCATCGCCAAATCGATGGTAAAGAATCAGTTGGTTTCTTAGTAACAATTAAAGAGTTACTTGAAGATCCAACACGTTTACTGCTAGATGTTTAATTAAGTAGTATGAAATATAAGCTGTGAGTTAAAATCACAGCTTTTTTTTTGCGCCTAAGGTCATACTGGGGTTTTCATGTAGCGCCATGAGATCTATACTAGGCACGCAATTTGGGATAGTTGTTTATTTGCATAAATATTCAGCTCTTTTAATATAAAAAATTGGATAAAGCATCATGAATTTGCATGAGTATCAGGCAAAACAACTTTTTGCCGAATATGGTTTACCAGTTTCTCAAGGTTTCGCTTGCGATACACCTGAAGAAGCTGCAGCAGCTGCTGAAAAAATTGGCGGCGATATGTGGGTTGTTAAAACTCAGGTTCACGCAGGTGGACGTGGTAAAGCTGGCGGTGTAAAGCTAGTTAAAACTATCGACGAAGTTAAAGCGTTTGCAGCTAACTGGTTAGGTAAAAACCTAGTTACTTACCAAACAGACGAGAAAGGCCAGCCAGTTGCTAAAATTTTAGTAGAAAGCTGTACAGATATCGCAAACGAACTGTACCTAGGTGCTGTTGTTGACCGTGCTTCTCGTAAAGTTGTGTTCATGGCGTCTACTGAAGGCGGCGTTGAAATTGAAACTGTTGCTGAAGAAACACCAGAACTTATCCACAAAGCTGAGATTGATCCTTTAGTAGGTCCTCAAGCTTACCAAGCTCGTGAGCTTGGTTTTAAATTGGGTCTTAACCCAACACAAATGAAACAGTTCGTTAAGATCTTTATGGGTCTTGGCAACATGTTCAACGATTTCGATTTCGCATTACTTGAAATCAACCCACTAGTAATCACAGATGAAGGTAACCTTCACTGTCTAGACGGTAAAATTGGTATCGATGGTAATGCACTTTACCGTCAACCTAAAATCCGTGAAATGCACGATCCATCTCAAGAAGATGCACGTGAAGCTCACGCAGCAAGCTTCGAGCTTAACTACGTAGCCCTAGATGGTAACGTAGGTTGTATGGTTAACGGTGCAGGCCTAGCAATGGGTACTATGGACATCGTAAACCTACACGGTGGCAAGCCAGCTAACTTCCTAGATGTTGGTGGCGGCGCGACTAAAGAACGTGTTTCTGAAGCATTCAAAATCATCCTTTCAGATGACAACGTTAAAGCTGTTTTAGTTAACATCTTCGGCGGAATCGTTCGTTGTGACATGATTGCAGAAGGCATCATTGGCGCAGTTAAAGAAGTAGGTGTAACAGTTCCAGTAGTTGTACGTTTAGAAGGTACTAATGCTGAATTAGGCCGTGAAGTACTTGCTAAGTCTGATCTTAACATCATCGCTGCTGAATCATTAACAGACGCGGCTGAAAAAGTTGTTGCTGCTGCGGAGGGCAAATAATGTCTGTATTAATCAATAAAGATACAAAAGTTATCTGTCAAGGTTTCACTGGTGGTCAAGGTACTTTCCACTCAGAGCAAGCGCTTGAGTACGGTACACAAATGGTTGGTGGTGTAAGCCCTGGTAAAGGCGGTCAAACGCACCTTGGTCTTCCAGTATTTAACACAGTACGTGACGCTGTAGAAGCAACAGGTGCAACTGCATCTGTGATTTACGTACCAGCACCTTTCTGTAAAGATGCAATCTTAGAAGCTATCGATGCAGGTATCGAGCTGATTGTTTGTATCACTGAAGGTATTCCTACACTTGATATGGTTGACGTTAAAGTTAAACTAGATCAAACAGGTACTCGTATGATTGGTCCAAACTGTCCAGGTGTTATCACTCCTGGTGAGACTAAGATTGGTATCATGCCTGGTCACATCCACAAGCCTGGTAAAGTAGGTATTGTTTCTCGCTCTGGTACTTTAACGTACGAAGCAGTTAAGCAAACTACAGATGCTGGTTTTGGTCAGTCTTCTTGTGTTGGTATTGGTGGTGATCCAATTCCAGGTACTAACTTTATCGACGTTCTAGAATTGTTCGAAAAAGATCCACAAACTGAAGCAATCGTAATGATTGGTGAAATTGGTGGTACTGCAGAAGAAGAAGCTGCAGAGTACATCAAAGCTAACGTTACTAAACCTGTTGTTTCTTACATTGCTGGTGTTACTGCACCAGAAGGTAAGCGTATGGGTCACGCTGGCGCAATCATCGCTGGTGGTAAAGGTACTGCTGATGAGAAATTTGCTGCATTAGAAGCTGCGGGCGTAAAAACTGTACGTTCACTTGCTGATATCGGTAAAGCACTTAAAGAAAAAACAGGCTGGTAATCAGCGTTTATTCTTTAAAAAAGGCTCGCAATTGCGAGCCTTTTTGTTATCTAGAGTTCAGGTACCTAATTAACCACAGTTCAGTTTAATTAATATGGGTAACTTATATGCTGAAAAAAGCGTACTGATAAGTCTTGGCGTTGCTTATTAATTGCTAACTCATCGCATAATCCATGAATAGTTTTTTCTACTTGGTTCATAAAGCGACCATAGCCAATTTCATGTTTATTATGCTCAGCTGCCACAATGACAAAATTCAGTGTTTCGACTAATTTATCGGCTTCAAAGAATACTTTTATTTGTGGTGCTGAATCTTCTATATCAAAACTAATTTTTTGTAGCTCTTCATTCCCTTCATTTCTATCGACTTGGCTGTTGCGTATTATTGGCATTGCGCCATTAGCAACCATTGCAGCGTGGGTGAGTTTATTGTCTTCACATAACTGAGTAAATAGTTTTGAAAAGTGGGTGTAGAACGGCTGATAAGTTTGGCTGTTAACCTCACTTTGAAACTGCGTTTTAATATTACGAGTTATCGGTATCGAAAAAGTGACATAGGTCATTTCTGCGTGTGTGCTTGGTATCTCGCATTGTCTTGATTGATAACGAGGATATAAACTTCTTAATTTATAACCATAACTTTCTTTATTGCCTTTTTCTTTAGCGAATAAATCATAGGTCAAATGCTGATGATCACGTAATTTAAAGCTTGGTTGCTCTACAAATAATTGCTGTTGTAAAAGATCCAATACTTTTTGTACATTATTATGAAATTGGGCGGAGTGAGCGCGAATATCATCACCAGTGGCTAAAAACAGTAAGCGAATCTTTTTGCTTTGCTGATCTTCGGTGTAATGAAGTTTATGTGCTTCATGGTAACGAGGGTTATAGAAAAACAACATTTGCTTATCGGTTTCAAGTTGATAAGACTCATCATGAAATCGCACGACCGGCAGTTTATCATTGGCGAGTAAATGCACATTGTGAAGTTCATATTCATCACAAGCGGCAAATAGTTGGCGAGCAATACGCTGATAACACGCATTAATATTACTAAAGCTCTTATAAAACTCATCGTTTGGCGTGATTTCAGCTAATAAATAATGGTTTGCTCTAGCATTGCTTGGGATATAAACACGGTGTTGATTTAATGAAGCCATCTTTCGTTCCTGTAAGTTGGGTTTATTTTTATACTATAGAATGCTTTGATGACTTAAATATTGCGCTAAAACAAATTTTGTTCATAAACTATCCCTTATTAAACAAACTTTGTTAATTACCAGCATAAACCCGTATCTATTACTGTATGTTACGCTTGGTTTTTGTAATAATGCATTAGTTTTGTTATCACGCAATATACAGAGGTTTATACTCCTATGGCGGAAATCGAGAATCGCCCAAGTAACTTTATTAGAACCCGAATTGATGAAGATTTAGCAAGTGGAAAACATGCCACAACGCATACCCGTTTTCCACCAGAACCAAATGGCTTTTTACATATTGGCCATGCAAAATCAATTTGCCTAAATTTTGGTATCGCCAAAGACTATAACGGTTTATGTAACCTTCGTTTTGACGATACAAACCCAGAAAAAGAAGATATTAACTACGTTAATTCAATTAAAGAAGACGTACAGTGGTTAGGGTTTAATTGGGATGGTGAGATTAAATATTCGTCAAACTATTTTGATGTGCTTTACGGCTATGCAGTAGAGCTAATTGAAAAAGGTTTAGCGTATGTGTGTTTTTTAACAGCCGATCAAGCGCGTGAATATCGCGGCACATTAAAAGAGCCAGGTAAGAATAGCCCTTATCGCGATACTTCGATTGAAGAAAACCTCGCATTATTTGAAAAGATGCGCAATGGTGAATTCAAAGAGGGCGAATGTGTACTGCGCGCAAAAATTGATATGGCAAGCTCATTTATGGTGCTACGCGATCCAATTATTTACCGCGTTCGCTTTGCTCATCATCACCAAACTGCTGATAAATGGTGCATTTACCCAATGTACGACTTCACGCATTGTATTTCTGATGCGCTAGAAGGTATAACACATTCATTATGTACCTTAGAATTCCAAGATAACCGTCGTCTTTACGACTGGGTTCTTGATAATATCAGCCTTGAATGCCATCCACAGCAAATTGAATTTTCACGGTTAAACCTTGAATACACAATTATGTCAAAGCGTAAGCTTAATGACTTAGTGGTAAATAACAAGGTAGAAGGGTGGGATGACCCGCGTATGCCAACGATTGCGGGTCTTCGTCGTCGAGGTTATACACCGGCTTCAATTCGTGAGTTTTGTTTACGTATTGGTATTACTAAACAAGAAAATATGGTTGAAATGGGTATGCTTGAAGCGTGTATCCGTGATGATTTAAACGAAAATGCACCGCGTGCGATGGCTGTACTTGATCCGGTTAAAATCGTGATTGAGAATTATCAAGCCGACACTGTTGAAACATTGTCAGTTGCTAATCACCCAAATAAAGAAGAAATGGGTCGTCGTGATGTGCCTTTTACCCGTGAAATTTTTATTGAACGTGAAGATTTCCGCGAAGAAGCAAACAATAAATTTAAACGTTTAGTACTTGATAAAGAAGTACGTTTACGTGGCGCTTATGTAATTAAAGCCGAGCGTGTTGAAAAAGACGATAACGGTGAAATTACCACTATTTACTGTACTTACGATCCTGAAACATTGGGTAAAAACCCAAGCGATGGGCGTAAAGTAAAAGGGGTGATTCATTGGGTATCTGCACCAGAGTCGGTAACAGCAGAAGTGCGTTTATATGACCGTCTGTTTAGTGTGCCTAACCCTGCAGCAGCAGAAGATTTTGAAAGCACATTAAACCCAGAGTCATTAGTTGTTATTAATAATGCAAAACTAGAACCTTCATTGGCAAATTCACAGCCTGCGCAAGGTTTTCAGTTTGAGCGTACTGGTTATTTCTCACGTGATACTAAATCAGAGAATGTGGTATTTAACCAAACTGTGGGTCTGCGCGACTCATGGGCTAAAATAGATCAGAAGTAATCCTGTTCTATTTTAGACACAAAAAAACCTGCTTTTAGCAGGTTTTTTTATGCAATTAATAAAAATTAACTGTTGTTTTGTGCAAACGCCTTACATGCGTCTTTATCTTCACACTCACCGTATAGGTAAAGAGAGTGGTTAGTTAGCTTAATACCGTTTTCTTCAGCAATCTCGAGTTGACGACGTTCAATTAAGTCATCTTCAAACTCAACAACCTTGCCACACTTTAAACACACTAAATGGTCATGGTGAGTACTGCCAGAAAGTTCAAATACAGACTTGCCACCTTCAAAATGATGACGGCTAACAATACCCGCATCATCAAATTGATTTAAAACACGGTAAACAGTCGCAAGACCAATTTCTTCGCCTAGATCTAATAAAACCTTGTAAACATCTTCAGCGCTTATGTGTTGGTTATCTGGAGATTGAAGAATCTCTAAAATTTTAATACGCGGTAAAGTTACCTTTAGCCCGGCTTTTTTAAGTTCCAAGTTATGATCAGTCATTAAATCTGTCTCAATTTTATTTAGTTATACTAGACATCTTGCAAGATGTACTCGTCACAATAACAGTTAGGATAACGTGCCTTTGCAGGAAGTGCAAAGAACAATTGATCTATATCAATATTAACGCGGAAAATGCTAACTGTTTGATAATATTTTAAACAGTTAGCATAAAAAGGGAGGGTTAATCTGCTAACTCACTTAAGCACATTTCATCATATACCTGAGCACACCATTGTTTAACGCGTTGCTCGGTTAGTTCCGGCTGGCGGTCTTCATCAATACCTAAGCCTACGAAATGCTTGTCATCCGCCATACCTTTTGATGCTTCAAAATCATAGCTGTCTGTTGGCCAATGACCAACAACAATAGCACCACGCTCTGTTACGATATCGTTGATCATACCCATTGCATCTAAGAAGTATTCTGCATAGTCTTCTTGGTCGCCACAGCCAAAAATAGCCACTAGCTTACCTTCAAAGCTTACTTCTTCAAGCTCAGGAAAAAAGTCATCCCAATCACACTGCGCTTCGCCATAGTACCAAGTTGGAATGCCGAATAAGATCAGATCAAATTCAGCTATCTCTTCTTTAGAGCTTTTTGCAATGTCATGCACAGCAACGAGCTTTTTACCCAATTCTTTTTGGATCATTTTTGCTACGTGTTCTGTGTTACCTGTATCACTTCCGAAAAAAATGCCTACACTTGCCATGGATTTAAACCTTTTATCTATCAATAGCCAATCTTTCTTGTAAAATTGTTTCGATCAACGCACTACGGCTAATATTTTGTGCATCTGCCATATCACTCAAAGCCTGATACAGCTGTGACGAAACTTTAAATTCAACACGCTTTAAGCCACGTGCTTTATCTCTTTTTATTTGATTACGTTTATTGACCTTTAACTGCATATCCCGTGGAAGGGGATTGGTTTTGGGCCTACCTGGACGTTTCTCGTATTCAAATAAATCAAGCGTTGTTCTATCTGTTTCTGACTTGGCCATGCTTAACCTACACCCGCACCTTGCCAAAATACCTGAATAAGTCCTTTGGCAATAAAGCCAGAGCAACCTAAAAAAAGTACCAGCCACACAATATAACGACCAAATTTAGGCACATTGCCGCTTTTCAGTACGTCTTTAATTGCCAAGCCGATAAAAATAAAAATACCTGCTAAGCCAAAATACAACCCTAAGGTATCAAATTCGTTAATAAACTGACTGACCATCGACGTATAACCTTTAAATTAAACGGCGCGTACTATAGCACATAAATCTTTAATTATTTAGTGTGATAAATCAAAAACACGCCACAAAAATAACATTAAACTGCAGTTAAAAAATCATTGATTGCTTTGTTTACAGCCTGTGGTTTTTGGGCATGCAACCAATGACCCGCACCATGGATGATTTTTGCACTTACATTTTTAAACAGCGAATTAATTGCTTCACGGTGCTCAGCTAATATGTAGTCAGAGTCATTACCTTTAATAAACAGAGTTTCGCATAAACAAGAATTATTTGCATTAATGTTGTCGGTAATTGTTGAATATTTATTATCAAGTACTGATAAATTGAATCGCCAAACAAGTTTCCCTGCATCATTTTTATATAAACTCTTTAGTAAAAATTGACGTACACCTAACTCTTCTATATACGGTTGCATTACTAAATCAGCTTGCTTTCTATCATTAATATCGGCATTTTTCACTGCATTTAATGCCTCAATGATTTGGATATGACGAGCCGGGTAGCTAACTGGGGCGATATCAAGTACCACTAATTTATTGACCAATTCGCTATGGGTTAATGCAACTTGCATTGCCACTTTACCGCCCATGGAATGCCCTACAAGGTGGGCTTTTTGTATTTTCAATTTCGCCATTAATTCCACAATGTCATTGGCCATGGCTAGATAATCCATTTCATCACTGTGTGGGGAAAGGCCGTGGTTACGTAAATCGACATTGGTTACGCAAAAGTGTTCACTTAATGGTTTTGCAATCACATTAAGGTTTTCTAATGAGCCAAACAGTCCATGGATCAAAACAACATCAGGACCTTGACCAATTTGTTTGTAATTTAATTGCATAAACGTCTCCCATAATTTTGCGCATAGTTTGCCGAGCATTAACTAAAAAAGCAAAAAATACAGATATTATTTAAACGCTGGATGCAAAATACCTAGCTCTCTGATTATTTGGTCATTATTAATTATAGTTATGTTAAGGCAGTGAGGGTTTAAAAGCGATTTATACTCGTCATAGCTTTTAATAATAGAACGACTATTATTTGCAATATTGTCTTGCCTAATATCGCTTTTAATTCCAACGACGCTCGCATCTTGAGGTGATTTGGGTATAATCATATCGAAAGAAAAATGTGACCCGTAATGACAGGAAGAACATGAAACAAATCGACATAGACGACGAGTTATATCAGTACATTGCTAGCAATACCCAGAGTATTGGTGAAAGTGCATCGACTATTTTACGTCGTTTATTAAATCTCAGCGGCGAAAAAATTCACACTACAAAATCAGACACTGATCATAAAAATGAAATCGTTAGTGTGTCTAATCCATCTGAAGAACAACAAGTTGCTGCCGTTGAACAGCCAGCCTCTGTGGCGAAACCGCCGGTAAATAAAAAGAATGCGAACGTATTTAATATTTTAAATAAAGAAGAGCTGGCAATGCAAAAAGGTGTTGTTGGTCGTTTCTTATTTATATTAAGTGCATTTTACCGAACGCACAAAACTGACTTTTCAGCAGTGCTTGATATCAAAGGCCGCGATCGTGTTTATTTTGCGACCAGTAAAGAAGACTTAGTGAATAGCGGTAGTAGTATGAACCCTAAAAACATCACCGATAGTGAATATTGGGTGATGACTAATTCAAATACTACACGTAAAAAAATGATGCTGCATGAAGTTGCACTTAGCTTGGGCTATAGCAATGAGCAAGCTGAAAAAATTCGTGATTATCTTTAAGGAAATACCATGGCAATTCATTCCGGCGCAGGGAAAACTGCACCACAATCGGTTTTAGTGAATGTACCAAAGTTAGTGTCTGCGTATTATTTAAATGAGCCTGATCTAGAGCAAAACCCTGAGCATTGTGTTGCCTTTGGCACCTCAGGGCATCGTGGTTGTGCATATGATGTGAAATTTAATGAATCCCACATATTATCAATCACCCAAGCTATTTGTGACTACAGAAAGCAAAACGATATATTTGGCCCATTATTTTTGGGTAAAGACACCCACGCATTAAGCGAAGCCGCCTTTAACTCAGCGATAGAAGTGCTGGTTGCTAACGAAGTGCAAGTGATCACCCAAGAAAATGGCGACTTCACACCAACGCCGGTAATTAGCCACGCTATTGTTAGTTATAATAAAAATCACCCAAATGAATTAGCCGATGGTATTGTTGTTACTCCGTCTCATAATCCTCCTGAAGATGGCGGGTTCAAATATAACCCACCTAATGGCGGCCCTGCAGATACAGATGTAACAAAATGGATTGAAGATAGAGCCAATCAGCTTTTAATGGAAGACTTAGTTGAAGTAGAACTGTTTCCATTTGCTAAAGCGTCGCGTTCTGGTTTTATCCGCTATGAAGATTTAATGACACCGTACATTAATGATCTTGAAAACATTGTTAACTTAAAAGCGATTAGTGATGCTGGTATTAAAGTAGGTATTGATCCATTAGGTGGTTCAGGCATCAACTTTTGGCCAGTGATTGCGAAAAAATACAATCTAGATTTAACCGTTGTAAATGACAGTGTTGATCCGCGTTTTGCATTTATGCCACTTGATAAAGATGGCAAAATTCGTATGGATTGCTCATCACCTTATTCAATGGCGAATTTAATTGCCCTTAAAGATGATTTTGATCTATCGATAGGCAATGACCCAGATTATGACCGTCATGGCATAGTAACACCTGATGGATTAATGAATCCAAATCACTTTTTAGCAGTAGCCATTGATTACTTACTAACGCATCGTGACTGGGATGCCAGCGTTGAAATTGGTAAAACCCTCGTTTCTAGCTCAATGATTGATAAAGTCACTGAGCGTAATAAGCGTAAAGTAAAAGAAGTACCTGTTGGTTTTAAATGGTTTGTTGAGGGGTTAAATAAAGGCAAGTTGGCTTTTGGTGGTGAAGAAAGCGCTGGGGCAGCCTTCTTACGTTTTGATGGCAGCGTATGGTGTACAGACAAAGATGGCTTTATCATGGGGCTACTTGCTGCTGAAATTCTTGCAGTTACAGGTAAAACACCGTCTACGTTATATAAAGAACTAGAGCAAGAATTTGGTGCACCAATTTATAAACGTTTAGATGCGCCAGCGACGCCTGAGCAAAAATCACGTTTAAAAGCGCTCAGTGCTGACGATGTTAAAGCCGATACCTTAGCCGGTGAGCCAATTATGCAAAAGCTTACTCATGCGCCAGGTAATAATGCAGCAATTGGTGGATTAAAAGTAGTAACTGAAAGTGGCTGGTTTGCAGCGCGTCCGTCAGGTACTGAAGATATATATAAAATATATCTAGAATCATTTAAAGGCGAAGAGCATTTAGCCTTATTAGAAAAAGAAGCTAAAAAACTGGTTGATTCAGTAATTAGCTAATCTGCAATTAAAATTAAAAACGGCTGATTTATTCAGCCGTTTTTGTATCTACAATTTATAAAACAAAAAGGGCTTTATAGTGATGTCAGCCACTTCAGAATATATTAATCAATTAAAACATGATGGTGATTTTTTAACGCTTTCTCGAAACCATGAATGGCATTTGGATGCAGGCCAATTTACTCTTAATAATAATACGCAAGTAACCGTGCATGATACCGGTGTAATTGAATTTGAGCCTGATTGTATAACGTCAAAGAATGTGGTGCTTTCAAGTGCAATTCATGGCAATGAGACAGCCCCTATAGAAATTTGCGATGAACTGATTAAACACATTATTAGTGGAAAACTTGAATTACAACAACGGGTTTTATTTATTTTTGGTAACCCTCAGTCAATTAATATTGGTAAACGCTTTGTAGAAGAGAACTTAAATCGCTTATTTAATGGGCACCACACTGTTGATGGCATCGCGATGAACGACGAACGTATTCGTGCTGCAAAACTTGAACAGTACGTTAGCGATTTTTATGCACGCTCAGAGCAGGACACGTATCGCTGTCATTATGATTTACATACCGCTATTCGTGGTTCTAAAAATGAGAAGTTTGCTGTTTACCCATTTTTACATGGCAAGCCTTGGAAAAAGTCGCAACTGCAGTTTTTATTGAGTTGCGGAGTTAATACGGTATTAATGATGAAATCACCCGCTACCACGTTTAGCTACTATTCATCGTTTGTGCATGGGGCTGATTCGTTTACCGTTGAGCTTGGGCAAGTAAAACCCTTTGGTGAAAACGACATGTCGCGCTTTGCAAAAACCAAGCAAACATTAACTGCATTAATTAGTCAAAAAGAAGTGGAATACCCTAAATTTAATGCAAGTGACTTTGAGTTGTTTTCTGTTCATCGCACAATTAACCGCACAGAGCAAAACTTTAGCTTCCCGTTTTCTGATGATGCCGAGAACTTTACAGGCTTTGCAAAGGGTGAGCTTTTAGCAACTGATGGTGATAATGCAATTTATGCGGACGTAGAAGGGGAAGCGATTATTTTTCCTAACGCACAAGTTGCTATTGGACAACGTGCACTATTAACGGTTGTGCCTATGCAGGTGGATAGTCGTTTTAGCTAATTCAACACATCAGACCACTTGTTATGAAAGTTTAACCAACTGATTAATAAGTGGTTAATTATATGTATAGTTAACTTGCCAGTTTTTTGCTCAATATTTACTTTTGTTTGGTCACAGTTTTGTTGAATAACACTTTACGTTAACGTAAAGTGTTGGCAGCTTTAATTAAATACAGTGCAGATGTTGCAAAGTTTATTCAGCAACAATCACCCATAATAATAATTTAAAGGGGCACTGTGATACCGACAACAAGAGAAGGTAGGTTATGAGTAATCCCAATAACGTATCGCTGAATATTAACCATGAGCTTGAGTTTATCGACGGTCACGCGCTTAATATTCCAACCCTTAGTATTTTAACTGAGGACGGCGACATTCATCCTAGTGCTCCTGCACCTGACATTTCTAAACAAACCGCTATTAAATTATACGAAACCATGCGTTTTATTCGTTTATTGGATGAACGTATGCAGGGTGCTCAACGCCAAGGCCGTGTTAGCTTTTACATGCAGTGTTTAGGTGAAGAAGCGGCGGTAACAGCCTCTGCGGCAGCCCTTGATCAAGATGATATGATTATGGCGCAATACCGTGAGCAAGCGGCGTTGCACTACCGTGGTTTTACGCTTGACCAATTTATGAATCAGATGTTTTCTAACGAACTAGATCTTGGTAAAGGCCGTCAAATGCCGATCCATTACGGTTCTAAAGCACTTAACTACATGACAATTTCATCGCCATTAGGAACTCAAATCCCACAGGCCACCGGTTATGCATACGGTCAAAAAGTAAAACATATCGATGCTAAAACAGGTGAACTAGCAAGCACTATTGATAACGTCACCATTTGTTACTTTGGTGAAGGTGCCGCTTCAGAAGGTGATTTCCACGCAGGTCTTAACATGGCTGCAGTGCACAAGGCACCGGTTATTTTTTTTGCACGTAACAATGGTTATGCTATTTCTACCCCAGCTGATGAACAATTTAAAGGTGATGGTATTGCATCGCGTGGCGTAGGGTATGGTATTAAAACCATACGTGTTGATGGCAGCGATGCACTCGCTGTTTATGCAGCAACTAAAAAAGCCCGAGAAATTGCAGCAACCCAAGGTGAACCTGTACTTATTGAATCGATAGCTTATCGTTTAGGCGCGCACTCAACGTCAGATGATCCTAGTGGCTACCGTTCAAAAGATGAAGAAGCAAACTATAAAGCGTGCCCAATAGAGCGCTTTAGAAAATGGCTAGTAAAACAAAACTGGTTAGATGACGCAGAAGATATAAAAGCGAAAGAAACAATTCGTGATGATATTTTGGCGGCACTTAAACGCGCTGAAGTAATTGATAAACCAGCCTTAGAAGAGCTGATTTCTGATGTGTACGATACGCCAATTCCATCTTTACAACGCCAATATGATGAGCTTAAAACACATATAAAAGCCCATCCTGATGCCTATCCAACAACAGCAGGGAGAATTAAGTAATGGCTAAAATGAACATGCTACATGCAATTAATTCTGCTTTAGATATCACTATGAATGAGCACCCTCAAGCGTGTATTTTTGGTGAAGACGTGGGTTATTTTGGCGGTGTTTTTAGAGCAACATCAGGCTTACAAGAAAAATACGGTAAGCACCGAGTATTCAACACGCCGCTTACAGAGCAAGGCATTTTAGGTTTTGCTAACGGATTGGCCGCATTTGGTGCACCAGCGCTTGCTGAGATTCAATTTGCTGATTACATCTTTCCTGCGTTTGATCAAATTGTGAATGAATCTGCTAAGTTTCGTTACCGTAGCGGTAATGAATTTAACGTGGGTAATCTAACAATACGAACACCATACGGCGGCGGTATTGCTGGTGGTTTGTATCACTCGCAATCACCAGAAGCATATTTTGCTCATACGCCAGGGTTAAAAATTGTCGTGCCGCGTAATCCTTATCAAGCTAAAGGCTTACTTCGCGCATGTATTAAAGACGATAACCCAGTGCTATTTTTTGAGCCAAAACGCTTATATCGTGCATCTACGGGTGAAGTGCCAGAAGAAGATTACAGCATTGAACTAGGCAAAGCCGAAGTGGTTCAAGAGGGCACTGACGTTACTTTATTGGCGTGGGGGGCACAAATGGAAATTGTAGAAGCAGCTGCTAAACAAGCCAGCGAACAAGGTATAAGCTGTGAGGTAATTGACCTTCGCAGTATTCTACCATGGGATGTTGAAACGATTGCTAAGTCAGTGACAAAAACAGGCCGTCTTATTGTTAGTCATGAAGCACCTATTACCAATGGTTTTGGCGCTGAAATTGCGGCAACTATCGCTCAAGAGTGTTTCTTACATTTAGAGTCGCCTATTTTACGTGTCTGTGGTTTAGATACACCATATCCGCTGGCGCTTGAAAAAGAATATGTTCCAGATGCATTGAAAGTAATGGCCGCAATTAAACAATCAGTGAACTTTTAGGGGTTTCCATGGCTAAAGATTTTATATTACCTGACATTGGTGAAGGCATTGTTGAATGCGAAGTAGTCGAATGGCTGGTGCAAGAAGGTGATACAGTAAAAGAAGATCAGCCTATTTGTGATGTGATGACAGATAAAGCCTTAGTGCAAATTCCTGCGGTACATGATGGGGTGATCACTAAGCTACATTGCAAAAAAGGCGATATTGCTAAAGTACATGCGCCGTTATTTGCAATGGATGTTGCCGGGGAAGCACCCAGCGAAAAGACTGAAACATCATCTGCACCAACATCTACTCGTGAACACTTAGAAGATTTTATCTTACCCGATATTGGTGAAGGTATTGTTGAGTGTGAAATTGTAGAGTGGTTAGTAGCAGAAGGCGATGAGATTGAAGAAGACCAAGCTGTTTGTGATGTAATGACTGATAAAGCGTTGGTACAGATACCGGCTAAATATACCGGTACTGTACAAAAGCTATATTATCAAAAAGGTGAAATTGCCAAAGTACATAGCCCGTTGTTTCAAATGACCATAGCAAGTCAAGCCGCAAAAGAAGATGTTGATGTTAATCAAGCGGTCGTAAAAGCACAAAGCAATGCAACTACCGATTCACCGGCTAAACAAATACAACCACAAACTGCGATTGTTAACGAAAAAGCAGTTGCCTCACCTGCGGTTAGACGTAAAGCGCGAGAGCTTGATGTTGATTTAACTTGCGTACCAGGCAGTGGTAAAAATGGTCGTATTTATAAACAAGATATTGAAGCGTTTATAAAAAATGAAGTGCCTTCTGGTATGGATATTTCTGAGCTTAATAAACCACAAGCTTCTGAGAGTAAAAAAATCAGCAGCACTGAACATGTAACGAGCACAGGTGGAACGCGAACAGAAGCGATTAAAGGTATTAAAGCGGCCATGGCTAAACAAATGGTAGCGTCGGTTTCTACTATTCCACATTTTACCTACAGTGATGAAATTGACTTAACTGATTTAATTGCACTTAGAACTGATCTGAAAGAGCAATATAAAGCTCAGGGCGTTAAGTTAACTATGATGCCGTTTTTTATTAAGGCGTTATCGTTGGCAATGAGTCAATTTCCAGTACTTAACTCAAAAGTAAATGATGATTGTAGCGAAATTACTTACTATGACGATCATAATATTGGGGTTGCGGTAGATTCTAAAGTGGGCTTATTAGTGCCTAATATTAAAGCTTGTCAAACTAAAAGCATTGTAGAGGTTGCTAACAGTTTAACTCAGCTTACTGATTCTGCTCGCGAAGGGCGAGTTGCACCTGATGATTTAAAAGGTGGCACTATTAGCATTTCTAACATTGGTGCAATTGGCGGCACTATTGCAACGCCAATCATAAATAAGCCAGAAGTCGCGATTGTTGCACTTGGTAAATTACAGCACCATCCACGCTTTGATCAGCAAGGGCAGGTGGTTTCACGTGCAATTATGCAAGTAAGCTGGTCAGGTGATCACCGTGTAATTGATGGCGGCACGATAGCGCGCTTTAATAATTTATGGAAAGAATACTTAGAGCAGCCAGCTAAAATGATGATGGCAATGCGCTAATCTTTTTCATTAAATTATTAATATAAATAAATAAAACCAGCTAATTAGCTGGTTTTTTATATCTTGAAAAGTAAATTAATTCAATAAAAGGTAGTTCAATTTAGCTGAAAAAATACAGTCCATAACCCACTAATAACGCCGGAACTGCGGTATATAGTGTGGCAATAATGGCCGCTCTGGGTGCCATAGCAATGGCAGGGAAAAGCGCATCGCCATCGTTGGAAATAGCGTTCGCTGCTAAAGCACTAAACGGTATCACACCTTGAATATATAACGTGGTGACAATGATTTGCGGCCCACAACCGGGTAAAAAACCAATTAATAACGCAATTAAAGGTGCTAAATAGGCATAATTTAAAAACCATGTTTTTAAATCAAGACCAAACACGCTCACCAGTAGTTCAAACAATATAAAGGAGGCAACCACCCACGCGGTTACAAAATGAGTATCTTGCAGTACTTTTGTTATTTTTGAAGGCGGACTGCATACATCATCTTCTGAGGTCACTTCCTTGTAGCTTTCACCTTTTGATGATAGCGCCCACATAAACACCACAAACAATGCCATTAATGCGCCAAAAAAACTGACCGCATTTACTGCATGATTGCCAAATTGGCTTAAATCAATATTAAACGCCAGTACAAAAGCAATCACCAATCCAGGAATAATAGCAATTAACCAAATAGGCTTGCTCAACTTTATTATTTTGGTTGGCAATACAGTCATTGGCTGTGTTTGCTTTTGATTGGTAGGGCATAAATAACCTGTTTTATGCAGTTTATTAACCAGTAAGCCTGTTAGCGTTCCAACGACTAAGCCTATTGCCATTATTGTTAAGCCGTCAGTAGGGCGGGTAGCTAATAATAAAAATGCGGCATCACCCATTGTAGCCGTTAATACCGCAACAATAGCCCCAAAGCTGGCTTGTCCCTTAGTAAATTGGGTAACCACAATGATTGCACCACCACAGCCTGGCAGCATTCCTAAAAATGCAGCAAAGCTGACCTCTAACACAGGAGACTTAGCATTTAGATAACGAAGTTCTAGTTGGGGTAAATGATCAATCGCGTAGTAGTAAATAAATAGGGTCGCAGCAACAAACACACTGACTTGAAAAAAAGCATCACTGAGTGCAGTGATTGTTATAGTGCGTAAGCTGGGCAGGGCTAAACAGACTAAAATTAACAGGGGTAAAATTAGGCGTTTATTTTGATGAAAAACACGTTTTGCAGCTGGCGAAATAACTCCTAAATGTTCTGTTAAAAACATACAGTACGACCTAATTAAAAAACTAGATCGCACTGTACTATTTTATTAAATGATAATCAATATCATTTGAGTGGTTGCTTGAAAACGC
Organism: Pseudoalteromonas sp. S1609; assembly: GCF_005887255.1. Taxonomy (GTDB): domain Bacteria; phylum Pseudomonadota; class Gammaproteobacteria; order Enterobacterales; family Alteromonadaceae; genus Pseudoalteromonas. Next base: position 126,307 of record NZ_PNDJ01000016.1, read on the forward strand.
TTATTTACGTTGAAACTCTGAGTTTTCATTCCAAGTAGGCCATTGAGTTTGCTGTGAAATATCAAAACCTACTTTATAAAATAGTTGTAAATCTTGAACCGCACCTGATAAATCCCACTCATCACGATATCTATCACAAGGCTGGTGGTAACAACCGCGCAATACTAAACTCATACGCTTGCGATAATTAGCCGTTTCTTCGTCAAATGCTTCTGAACCACCACCGGCATACATAGCAGGTACGCCCATATTGGCAAAGGCAAAGTGATCTGAGCGGTAGTAACCACCTGAAGATGGCTTAGGATCGCCTGATACTGTTCTGCCTTGCTCTTTAGCAGCCGTTGCTAGTATTTCATCCATTTGCGATTTACCAATACCCACCACACTAATATCTTTTACTTTTCCTAATAGGTTTAAGCTATCCATATTAATATTAGCAACGGTTTTATTTGCCGGAATAACTGGGTTAGCGGCGTAATATTTTGAGCCAAGCAAACCTTGTTCTTCAGCGGTTACCGCTAAAAAGGTCATTGAGCGGTCAGGGCGTTTACCTAGTTTAGTAAAGGCTTCAGCCACTTCGATCATACCGGCTGTACCTGTCGCATTATCGTGGGCACCATTATAAATTTGATCGCCTTTACGATTTTTATCCGTTCCTAAATGATCCCAATGCGCAGAGTAAATAATATGCTCATCTGGCGTTTTACCACCAGGAAGAGTGGCAATAAAGTTATAAGATACCGATTTTTTGATGGTATTTTTTACATTCACAGTGGCAGCTAAATCGCCCATATCTACATGGTAAGCGCCTTTAGCTGCTTCTGCTTTAGCAGTATCAAAATCAAGACCTGCTTTAGTAAATAGCTCTTTTGCTACATCAACAGTAACCCAACCTTCAACAGCAACACGATCCATGTTGTTATTATCTTTTACAAAACCAAACTGCTCGCCACTCCACGAGTTCTCAACCACTGACCAAGGGTAAGAAGCAGGAGCCGTTTCATGAATGATAATAGCGCCCGCTGCACCTTGACGGCTTGCTTCTTCGTATTTATAAGTCCAGCGCCCGTAATAGGTCATGGCATCACCGGTAAATAAGTTTGGATCTTTAGTTGCAAAACCAGGATCATTTACCAGCATCACGACGGTTTTACCCTTAACATCTAGGCCTTCGTAATCATTCCAATTATATTCAGGTGCGTTAACACCGTAGCCGACAAATACCAGCTCTGAATTTTCAATCCCTTCTTGCGCACTTATACGGCTACTACCCATTACCATGTCTTTTTTGTATTGGTAGTCTTTACCGCCAATATTAAGCACCATGTCAGAGTCTGCTTCTAATGATACAAGCGGGACTTCTTGGAAAAAACTATCACCGTTACCCGGTTCAAAGCCCAATGCAGTAAATTCTTTTGTTAAGTAGTTAAGCGTAAGCTTTTCACCTTCAGATGAAGGAGCACGACCACCAAATTCATCAGAAGCTAACACTTTTACATGCTTAGCAATTTCATCGGCTTGAATGCTGTTATAGCCTTTCGCGACATCGTCAGAAGTGATACTTGTTGTTGCACAACCCGCTAGAATCGCGGTTGTGATTAAGGTCAAAGAAAAATAACGTTTCATATTGGCTCTTTTTTTGTTCTAAGTGGCCCTAGTATATGAACTTCTGTTAATTAGAACCAGTTTTTGCGGTAAACTGTTAGGGATAAAAATGTACAGTAAAGGTAACAATGAAGCGTTTTACTCCCCCAGAACAATTCCAAGCAACGAGCCTAAACACAGGGGCATTTGCTCACTTACGTCAGCTGTTTAAAATTCATCAACAAATAGACTGGCCAGAACCTGCGTATTTTGCCCCGTACTTAAATGCCATAAACGCAAATAATCTCCCCATTCGTTTTGTCGATGATGCCAAGGTTGACTTTGCTGAGCGCTATTATGAACAAGTAATTTTTGAAACAGGGGAAGTCCCCACGCGCCAACAAAACTGGCATGATCTGTTTGGTGGTTTTATTTGGTGCTTATTTCCAAAAACAAAAGCCCTAATCAATCAGCGTCATGTAGATGAAATAGCAGTGCATGGTTTAAAACAACGCAGTAAACATCGTAACGCATTAACCCTGTTTGACGAGTGTGGCGTAGTTTTAGCTATTAGTGATTCAAATTGGAAAGCATGCTTAAGAGACCACCAATGGAAAACAGCGTTTATACAGCATAGAGAGCTGTGGGGTAAAACTATAGCGCCATTCATCTTTGGCCACGCTAATTACGAAATGTTGACCAAACCTTATATTGGGCTCACAGGAAAAGCATTATTTGTAAATGTACCCGATGAAATATTTTGTAAAGATTTAGTAACTCAGTACCAGTACCTAGATCAGCGACTTTATGAGATGATTAAAAATGATGATTGTTTAGCCGATAATAAACAGCTTTCACCTTTACCTTTATTAGGTGTTCCTGGTTGGTTTGAGGAGAATAACAATTCATCATTTTACGACAACACGGACTATTTTAGACCGAAACGAAGGACACGAAAATGATAGAAGTCACAGCGCTTAAGAAGAAGTTTAAGCTCACTAAAGATCATGAAAAAAATAAAACAGATGAAGTAGACCCACGCGAAGATAAAGACTTTTTTCATTCAGTAAAAAATGTCAGCTTTAGCTGTGCAAAAGGCGAAGTATTAGGGCTGTTAGGGCCTAATGGCGCGGGTAAAACCACCACCTTAAGAATGATTTCAACCGCATTAAAACCGGATGATGGCAGTATTACTATTGCTGGAAATGACATAATTAAAAAGCCACTCATTGGGCGTAAATCTATCGGGTTTTTGTCTGGCTCTACTGGTTTATATGGCCGTTTAACGGTAGAAGAAAATATCGAATATTTTGCAAAGCTACATGGCATGAGCAAGCAAGCAATCAAGGCACGCTGTGAAGAATTATTTACCTTACTCGATATGCATAAATTTATTGATAAGCGTGCTGAAAACTTATCAACCGGTATGAAGCAAAAAGCCAACATTGCGCGTGCTGTGGTGCATCACCCAGATGTTGTTATTCTTGATGAGCCAACTACCGGGCTTGATATTATGACCACGCAAACAGTAATTAACTTTATTAAAGGCTTAAAAGCACAAGGCACTCCTGTTATATTTTCTACGCACCATTTAGATGAAGTTGCGCTTTTATGTGACCGTGTAGCGGTTATTAATGAAGGTGTAAGTTGTTTTGATGGCACGCTCGCTGAATTTAAACAAGCGGGTAACAGCGAAGAATTAAACCAAGCGTTTATGAATATATTAACGGAGAAGCAAGATGTTTGAAGTTTTTAAAAAGGAATTAACCGAGCTGCTACGCGATAAAAAAACCTTGTTGTTCGTCGTGGTATTTCCGATAGTGGTTTTTCCGTTGTTATTTGCTGTGGTTGCGTTTATTTCTTCACAAGCCGCGCTTGATGCAGAGCAAAAGGTAAACACCTATGCGATTATCAATGGCGACTTTGCTCCAGAATTTACTGATAAAGTGTTTTATCATAAAAGCTTTGAGTTATATAAAGGCGATAAAACCTTCAATAGTGTTGAGGAGCTAAAAGCAGGCGTAACTGCTGGCGATATCGACATGGGCATATACTTACCAAGCGATGCAGTGCAAACATTAGATGATAAAAAGCAAAGTGAATGGCAAGTTGTATTTAATGATTCAAAATCAATTAACTTTTTATTTGAGCGAGTAAAAGAGCTTGCTAAAGAGTACAGCGATACACTTCAAGAAAGTAAGCTATTGAGCTTTGGTATCGATAAAAGCGCACAACAATCTATTTTAAAGCCTATTAATGTGGTTAAAGTTGATACTGCAGACAAACGTGAAAACTTAGGTGAAAAGATGGGTGGGCTTTTACCTTATTTACTTATTCCGTTAGTGCTAATGGGGGCAAGTTACCCAGCAATTGATTTAGGCGCTGGTGAAAAAGAACGTGGCACGTTAGAAACCTTACTACTTACACCAATTACTCGTACCGAGCTCGTATTGGGTAAATTTATTACTCTACTCACTACTTCAATCGCATCAACTACTATTACGGTGATTAGTATGGGTGGGTGGATAGCCTTAGCACTCGCATTTGCTGATCTAGAGTTTATTAAAGCTGCGTTTAGCACTTTAGGCATTACAGACTTGCTAATGATTTTTGTATTACTATTGCCAGTTGCAGCCATTTTTTCTTCATTAGCATTGGCTATATCAATTTATGCACGTTCGTTTAAAGAAGCACAAAATTACATGACGCCGTTAAGTATAGTGGTGTTTTTCCCAATTGTTATTTCTGTTATGCCTAATATGGAACTTACTACTAAAACAGCCTTTATTCCGGTTACTAACGTCGCTTTAGCGATTAAAGAAATTATTAAAGGCACAGTCGATTACACGCTGGTTGGATTGATATTTTTAGCTACGGCACTGATAGCCGGTGCGCTACTGGCATTTTGTGTTAAGTGGTTTAACCGCGAAGACGTGTTGTTTAGATAACCATTTTAATTGCAAAGTATAAAAAAAGGTCGCACAGCGACCTTTTTTATAAATTATCATTAAGAGAGAGTGCTATATGCTTAGGTTTAGTGTTTATCTAGAACTAGATAAGCGAACCTTGGTTTATAAGCTATTAATAAAAAACCGCTGTATGAAAAAATCATACAGCGGTTTTTTTTAACTTAAGACTTATGATTTAAATTGCGTTTTAATAGTTTCTATCGCGCTATCAATATCTATCATGAGTTTTTCACCTGTGCGACGGTTTTTAAGTTCTACCTTATTCTCATCAAGGTTTCGCTCACCAATGACAAGAGTGTAAGGTACACCAAGTAATTCCATGTCGTTAAACATAACACCAGGGCGCTCTTTACGGTCATCAAATAGCACATCTAGGCCTGCATCTTTTAAACCTTGATATAGGTTATTAGCAATATCAGGAATACGATGCGATTTATGCATATTCATTGGCACAATTGCTAAATCGAAAGGAGCTATGGTTTTAGGCCATGTAATACCGTATTGGTCGTTATTTTGCTCAATAGCTGCAGCAACAATACGCGATACACCAATTCCGTAACAACCCATAGTCATTATTTGGTTTTTACCTGATTCGCTTAGTACACCTGCTTTTAATGCTTCTGAGTACTTAGTACCTAGTTGGAAAATATGACCCACTTCAATACCGCGCTTAATTTGCAACGTGCCTTGACCACACGGGCTAGGATCGCCTTCTACAATATTACGGATATCAGCAACTTCGTAGTTTGTTACGTCGCGATCCCAGTTAATACCGCTAAAGTGCTCATCATCATTATTGGCACCGGCTACAAAATCAGCCATTACATCCGCTGTTCTATCAACAATAATAGGCATGTTTAAGCCAACTGGGCCTAAAGAGCCTGGTTTTGCGCCAATGGCAGCAACAATATCTGCTTCGGTTGCCATTTCAAGTGGAGAATCAACCAATGGGTGCTTTTCAGCTTTGAGTTCATTAAGTTCGTGATCGCCACGCAGTACTAATGCAACAAGCCCGCGTACGCCGTCTTCATTAGGAGTACCATAAACCACTAATGTTTTAACACCGCGATGGGGTTTTACGCCATAGTGTTTTTTAAGCTCATTAATTGTTTTAGCATCAGGCGTTGGGAATGCTTTTAACTCTTTGCTTGCTTCTGGGCGAGCTTCAGTTGGCGCTAATGCTTCGGCTTTTTCAATATTAGCGGCGTAGTCGCTGGCATCACTAAAAGCAATGGCATCTTCGCCAGATTCAGCAAGTACATGGAACTCATGCGATACACTACCGCCAATAGAGCCTGTATCTGCAATTACTGGGCGGTAATCTAAGCCTAAACGTTCAAAAATATTACAGTAGGCTTTGTGCATTAATTGATACGTTGCATCTAAACATTCATCGGTTAAATGGAATGAGTAGGCATCTTTCATAGTAAATTCACGGGCACGCATAACACCAAAACGTGGGCGGCGCTCATCACGTACTTTAGTTTGTACTTGGTACAAAGTAATTGGTAGTTGTTTGTAGCTGTTAATTTCTTTACGAACAAAATCGGTGATCACTTCTTCATGGGTAGGGCCCATGGCAAATTCACGATTATGACGGTCGGTAAAGCGCATTAACTCAGGACCAAACTCACTCCAGCGGCCAGACTCTTCCCATAAATCAGCAGGCTGAATAACAGGCATAAGCATTTCAATTGCGCCGGCTTTATCCATTTCTTCGCGTACTATGTTTTCTACTTTTCTTAGCACACGTAAGCCAGAGGGAAGCCAAGTGTATAAACCCGAAGCGACGCGACGGATCATTCCGGCTCTAAGCATTAATTGATGCGAGACAATTTCCGCATCGGATGGCGTTTCTTTAAGTGTAGCGAGTATATATTGACTAGTACGCATGTTTTTTCCGAAATAGAGTGATATGTTCTTTTAATTAAGGCGCTCAGTTTACCAGCGGTTGCATTGACACTAAAGCGCTAAGTGATTTTTTATCGAATTTTATAGCCATAGCAGGGCTTTAAAGTTAGCTTAACTGAGCTCAATATGAGTAACCAGATGATGAGAGTCAGTCACTTGCCAAGTAATATTGTATTCATACAAATTCATACCATAGCTTTGCACGCCTTGTTTTTGCTTTTTGTAGGCAGGGCGTGGATCTTGTTTTAGCACATTACTAATAAACGCTTGTAGCTCAGGATAGTGACTTTGTTTATTTATAAATTCTATAGCCTGTTGGCTAAACTCAACACTCATTTGAGTCTCTGGGCGCGTATCGGCAAATCCAGCGCTTGCATCGGGTAATGAGTCTGAATAGGGTAAATAAGGTTTTATATCTACGATGGGTGTGCCATCAAGTAAATCAATACCGGCGAGCAATAACGCCAACTGGCCCTTTGTATACTCAATTCCCTCCAACTTTACTGCACTCATGCCAATAGCATTTGGACGAAAAGTAGCACGAGTAGCAAATACGCCTTTACGCTCATTACCGCCAAGGCGCGGCGGGCGAACCATTGCTGAATAGCCTTTATCAGCAGTTTCATGAAAACGAAATAACAGCCAAATATGACTAAATTCATCTAATCCGCGAACAAATTCTTCACGATTAAATTCTTTGGCAAAAATCAGTTTAGCTTTAGCCTCGGGTACTAATCTAGGTTGCCTAGGAATGGCAAATTTTTGTTTATAAGGAGATTGAATATGGCCAATAGCCGAAATTTGATAATCGCTCATAATGCTCGGTTATAGAAAAAATAGAGCGTTATTCTACCTTTTATTGACGTTGCTGGCATTAGCTTAATTTGGGGATATTTTATTTTTAGACTAACAGGTTTAAATGTGAAATAAAAAAGGTAAGGCTGAAAATAGCCTTACCTAGCGTTTTAACAATTAAGCTATTATTAAAACATGTATTGGAATGATACTGACGCAACATCCATTTCTGGATCAATATCATCTTCTAATTCGTAACGCTCATACTCTAAACGCACTTGCATATTGGTTGTAAATGCATATTCAATACCTGCACCGTAAAATACGTCGCCGCCATCTTGAGATGCGCTTACGCTGCCAACTGGAAGTTCTTGAGTAACGTCTGCATCCCATTCAAACCAACCACCTTTTGCATAAACAGAAAAGTCTTCAGTAATAGGCGCTGCAAAACGTGCTGCTAACGATACGCCATCAATTTCAGCTTTGCTGTCTATATCACTCACTTCATCAAAATTTAGATAGGCAAGCTCGAGGCTTAAATGTTCATTAAATTGGGTACCAATGTAACCTTTTAACATTTGCGCGTCGTCATCAAAGTCGGTGTCGTTTTCGCTATCTTCAAACTGAAATGAATATTGGCCATAACCAATACCAGTGTAAATACGCGGAGAGTCCATGTCGGTAACATCAGCTTGTGCCGCTGAATTAAAACCCAGTGTTGCTAAAGCAAGTGCAGAAAGAGAAAGTGTTTTAATCATTATATAGCTCCTTTAAAAAGTAATATCGATGAATTATTTCATCAAACGTCGATTTACTAATTGCAGTGAGCGTGCCAAGTATTATTTAGCCTAATATATAGTCTTTATGTGTGTTTGTTAAGCTATTATGGTGTTTTTGGCACGCAAAACAATCAGGTGTTCAGCGTGCAGTTAATCCATAAAAATTAAAAAATTGTAGCTTTTACAAGTTGTTGTAGTTTCTACATACCTATAAAAGCAACTAAATTAAACTTTATCTAATAAGTTTTCTGTTTCTATGGCTATTTGCTTCATTTTAATTGCGTAGTTCTCAAGCTTTTTGTCTTCATCGGTAACCGATTTAAATTCTGGTACCGCCACAGGGTAACCCGTTTCATCCATAGCAACAAAGCTAATAACACAGTGATTGGTTTCAACTAAGTTTTGCGTTTTCGGGTCGCCACAGCGAACTTGAATAAAAATTTGCATGCTGGTTTTGCCGGTGTGTGCAATTTTTGCTTCAACCTCAACAATTTGGCCAACTAAGATAGGACGGCTAAACTTAACGCCCGCAACCGATACCGTTACACAGTAGTGGCCGCTCCAGCCCGCAGCACAGGCATAACCCGCTTGGTCAATCCACTTCATGACCACACCGCCATGCACCTTACCACCAAAATTTACATCGGTTGGTTCTGCTAAAAAACGAAAAATTACACTCGACGACGCCATAACACACTCTCATTCATTCATATTACTTAACAGCATAGCGCAAAAAAGGGGCCGAAGCCCCTGCAATTTAGGATAAGTTTATAATTTCTATAGAAAGGTTGTTACATATTGGGATAGTTAGGGCCACCAGCACCTTCGGGAGTTACCCAGGTAATATTTTGGCTCGGATCTTTAATATCACAGGTTTTACAATGCACACAGTTTTGCGCGTTGATCACAAAGGATTGCTCGCCTTCTACTTCTTGTACTTCGTAAACGCCGGCAGGGCAGTAGCGCTGTGCTGGCTCGTCAAATTTAACTAAGTTAACGTTAATCGGAATTGATGCATCTTTTAGTTTTAAGTGACACGGCTGCGATTCTTCATGATTGGTATTAGATAAAAACACTGAAGAAAGCTTATCAAAACTGAGTTTGCCATCAGGCTTAGGGTAGTTAATTTTTTCAGCTTGGTTAGCGTCTTTTAAAGTTGCATGATCAGGTACGTTATCTTTAAAACTAAACGGTAGGGCACCCTTAAATATATTTTGATCAAGCGTGTTATATGCGCCGCCTGCAAATTTACCTAAGGTATGCATAGCAGGGCCAAAATTACGAGACTGATACAGCTCTTTAAACGCCCATGACTTTTTAAACTCATCGCTATACTGGGTTAAATCAGTATTGGCTAAATTGTTTTGTAGCGCATTAAAAATAACTTCAGCGGCTATCATGCCTGACTTCATAGCCGTATGGTTGCCTTTAATTTTTGCAAAGTTAAGCGTGCCTGCATCACAGCCCACTAGCAAGCCACCCGGGAAGTGCATTTTTGGTAATGAATGTAAACCGCCTTTAGCAATAGCACGTGCACCGTAAGCAATGCGTTCTCCACCTTCAAGCGTATTTTTGAAAATAGGGTGATGTTTTAATCGTTGAAATTCATCAAACGGGCTTAAGTGTGGGTTTGAGTAATTTAAATCAACAATTAACCCCACAACCACTTGGTTGTTTTCGCTATGATACATAAAGGCGCCACCGCCAGTGTCGCCACTTAATGGCCAACCGGTTCCGTGTACAACTTTACCCAATTGATGTTTAGATTCATCAACTTGCCAAATTTCTTTAAAACCTAAACCATAATGCTGTGGTGAACTTTCATCGTCTAAAGCAAACTGATTGATCAGTTGCTTACCTAGATGACCACGACAGCCCTCAGCAAATACTGTGTACTTAGCGCGTAGCTCCATACCTGGCATGTAACCGTCTTTTTCATTGCCATTTTTATCTACACCCATATCGCCAGTAATGATGCCTTTTACAACATCATCTTCAATAATGACTGAATGCGCACTAAAGCCTGGAAATATTTCTACTCCAAGATTTTCTGCTTGCTCTGCTAACCAGCGACATACATTACCCATAGAAACAATGTAGTTACCCTTGTTATGAAATGTATTTGGTGTAGCAAAGTGAGGAATTGAGGTTGCTTTATGTTCGTTGTTAAACCAGTAAATCTCATCATTTACCACCTTAGTCGAAACAGGAGCGCCGAGTTCCTGCCAATTTGGCAGTAATTCGTCAAGTGCTTTGGTTTCAAAAACGGCACCTGATAATACATGTGCACCAACTTCTGAGCCTTTTTCAACTACACATATCATGCACTCTTGTTGTTTTTCTTGTGCTTGCTGCGCGAGTTTAATTGCTGTTGAAAGCCCCGCAGGACCTGCCCCTACAACAACAACATCAAATTCTATGGTTTCGCGTTCAATCATAATAACCTCTTTATCTATGACGGACTCACCTTTGCATTATTTGGCAAAAAGTAAGCTAAGCAACCTGTTTCTTTGTTATGCAAATTAATCGTTACAGGTTGTGAATAGTTTAAGGTTATTTTAGGTTGACGTTTACGTCAACAGGAAGTAGTCTGATTTCATAAAATAAATAGGTTGACGTAGACGTTAGCTTATAGGTTTAAATAATTATGGAGTCCCTATGAAAGTTCTCGTACCAATAAAAAGAGTGATCGACTACAACGTAAAAGCTCGCGTTAAACCTGACAACAGCGGTGTTGATTTAACTAACGTAAAAATGGCCATGAACCCATTTTGTGAAATTGCTGTAGAAGAAGCGATTCGTTTAAAAGAAGCGGGTACTGCAACCGAAGTAGTTGTTGTTACTATTGGCGCTAAAGCATCTCAAGAACAATTACGCACAGCACTGGCTTTGGGCGCAGATAAAGCGATTCATGTTGAAACAGAAGAAAATTTAGAGTCTTTACATATAGCAAAATTGCTTGCCAAAGTAGTTGAACAAGAATCGCCTGAACTGGTTATTCTAGGAAAACAGTCAATCGATTCTGATAATAATCAAACAGGTCAAATGCTAGCGGCGCTGACTAACCGTGGTCAAGGTACGTTTGCTTCTAAAGTGGTTATTGAAAATGGCAAAGTAAATGTTACTCGTGAAGTTGATGGCGGTTTACAAACCGTTGCACTTAATTTACCCGCAATAGTCACCACCGATTTACGTTTGAATGAGCCGCGTTATGCGTCGCTACCTAATATTATGAAAGCCAAACGCAAACCGTTAGAAGTTATTGCGGCTGATTCGCTAGGTGTAGATTTAGCCCCGCGCATTGAATTAGTTAGTGTAGAGGAGCCAGCAAAACGCAGCGGCGGGATTATTGTTGAAGACGTTGCACAGCTTGTAGAAAAACTTAAAACAGAGGCAAAGGTGATTTAAATGAAAACTCTTGTAATTGCAGAGCACGATAACGGTGCCTTAAAACCAGAAACCTCAAAAACGATTAATGCCGCTAAAAAATTAGGCTTTGACGTAGATGTATTATTAGCAGGCATAAACCTTGGCGCCATGAGTGAGTCACTCGCGAGCATTGAGGGTGTTGCGAATGTTTTACTTGCTGATAATGCAGTTTATGAGCATCAACTTGCTGAAAGCATGACAGATCTAGTGTTATCACTTGCAGATAGTTACAGTCATATTGTGGCAAGTGCAACTACTACAGGTAAAAACTTTATGCCGCGTGTTGCCGCATTATTAGATGTAGCGCAAATTTCAGAAATTATTGACGTAATTGACGCAGATACATTTAAGCGCCCAATTTACGCGGGTAATGCTATTGCAACGGTTAAATCGCTCGATAGTAAAAAAGTGATCACAGTACGTGCAAGTAGCTTTGATTTACAAGGCGAGCAAGCTCCAGCTAATGTAACCGCTGTAGATGCAGTCTCTGATTCACAGTTAAGCAGTTTTGTTAGTGTTGAACAAACTGAATCAGAGCGTCCAGAGCTAACGGCTGCAGATGTGGTTATTTCGGGTGGTCGTGGTATGCAAAATGGTGAAAATTTTGCATTATTAAATGGCATTGCCGATAAACTCGGTGCCGCTATTGGTGCATCACGTGCAGCGGTTGACGCGGGCTTTGTGCCTAACGATATGCAAGTAGGGCAAACAGGTAAAATTGTCGCGCCTAATTTATATATTGCTGTGGGTATTAGTGGTGCCATTCAGCATCTTGCGGGTATGAAAGATTCAAAAGTTATTGTTGCCATTAATAAAGACCCTGATGCGCCAATATTCCAAGTAGCTGATTACGGTTTAGTTGCTGACTTATTTGATGTTTTACCACAGTTAGAGCAAGCACTATAAAGGACAGCAATAAGCCGCTCCTAAAGTAACAAATTCTGATTTAAAGCCGCCGTTTCATTATTGATTCTGCGGCTTTTTTAATTCAACAACTCCACTTATCTAAATTACTTGCGATTTAAGTTTTTTTACTACAAAGTGACAGCGTTGTCATTTGTAGAAATACAAATTATTAAATAGGAGCCAAAATGACAAGGTATAAAGCACTTGATGCTATGCGTGGGCTAACCATAGCTTTAATGATACTGGTAAACACTCCGGGATCGTGGTCCCATGTGTATGCCCCTTTACTTCATGCAGATTGGCATGGTTGTACCCCTACGGATGTAATTTTTCCGTTTTTTATGTTTATTATTGGCTCTGCGATGTTTTTTTCGTTCAAAAAAACTAACAGTGCAGCCAGTGCTAGCCAAGTATTAAGACTAGTTAAACGTGGAGCAATTATATTTACCATTGGTCTAGCTTTAAATATTTATCCCTTTACTACCAATATTGAAAACTTAAGAATATTAGGTGTACTGCAACGTATAGGGATAGCCTATATTTTAGCGTCTATCTGTGTGTTGTTTTTAAATAGGCGAGGGGTGTTAACGCTATCGGTTATTACCTTAATTGCTTATTGGTTATTACTGTTAAGTGTTGGCGCTGAAAATGCTTATACACTCGAACATAACCTAGTTAGAGCGCTCGATATTGCCGTACTAGGTGAGTCGCATTTATGGCAAGGTAAAGGGCTCGCATTTGATCCAGAAGGGCTGATCAGTACGCTACCCGCAGTGGTGAGTGTATTATTTGGTTTCGAAGTAACGCGCCTATTAACGAGCACAAGTAGCCAGTGGACAAGCATTAAGCGTTTATTAGTTATTGGTGTAGTTGCAGTTGTTATTGGGCAATTGAGCTCAATGGTGATGCCAATTAATAAATCACTTTGGACCAGTAGCTTTGTTATTTACACATCAGGTATTGCCTGTATTGTGTTGGCGTTTTTTGTTTGGCTTTGCGACATTGTTAAACCTGAGCGTCTTGTTAATCCTTTAATTGTGTATGGATCAAATCCACTGTTTATTTATGTATTATCGGCTGTGTGGGTACTGAGCTATTCATTGATAAATATTGGCGAGCTAAACTTGGGGGATTGGATGTATCAGCAACTCGCCTTAGTTATGAGCGCTAAATTGGCATCGTTCACCTTTGCTTTATTGCATGTTATTGGCTTTTGGGTAATTTCGAATATGCTTTATAAACGAAAAATATTTATAAAGATTTAGTATTAAATAACAATTTTCTTCCCTAAGCGGGAGGCAAATTGTTCAAGTATTTATGCACATGAATATATCAGACAATAAAAAACCAACCCGCGGGTTGGTTTTTTTATTTAACGTTACAAAACTTAGCTTAGTACGTTGCGCTGCCTTTGGTACGTGGGAACGCAATCACATCACGTACGTTGCCCATACCTGTAACATAAGCAACTAGGCGTTCAAAACCTAAACCAAAGCCAGAGTGTGGCACGCTACCGTATTTACGTAGGTCGCGGTACCAGCTGTAGTCTTCTTTGTTTAAGCCCATTTCTTCAAGGCGTGCATCTAATACATCAAGACGCTCTTCACGTTGTGAACCACCAATGATCTCACCAATACCTGGTGCTACTACATCCATAGCTGCAACAGTTTTGCCGTCTTCATTTTGACGCATGTAGAATGCTTTAATATCACGCGGGTAGTTTTTAATAACAACCGGTGCTTTAAAGTGTTCTTCAGCCAAGTAACGCTCGTGCTCAGACTGTAAATCTACACCCCATTCAACGTCGTACTCAAATTTCTTGCCACACGCTTTTAAAATCTCTACAGCATCGGTGTAGTCAACTTGGGCAAAGTCTTTTTCAACAAATTCTTCTAAACGGCTAATGGCTGTTTTTTCAACACGTAATGCGAAAAATTCCATGTCGTCACGGCGTTCTTCTAATACAGCTTTAAATACATACTTTAGCATGTTTTCAGCCAGTTTTGCGATATCTTCTAAATCAGCAAACGCAACTTCTGGCTCTACCATCCAAAATTCAGCAAGGTGGCGTGAAGTATTAGAGTTTTCTGCACGGAACGTAGGACCAAAGGTGTAAATTTTTGACATAGCTGATGCATATGTTTCACCATTAAGTTGGCCTGAAACCGTTAAAAAGGCTTCTTTACCAAAAAAGTCTTCGCTGTAATCAATCTCGTCTTTGTCTGTCATTGGCAGATTTTGCATATCAAGCGTTGATACGCGGAACATCTCACCTGCGCCTTCACAGTCACTTGCAGTAATAATTGGCGTGCTGATCCAGTAAAACCCTTGCTCATGGTAAAAACGGTGGATTGCTTGTGCTAAACAGTTACGTACACGTGTTACTGCGCCAATCATATTAGTGCGAGGGCGAAGGTGAGCGTGTTCACGTAAATACTCAATGCTGTGGCGTTTGGCCGACATTGGGTAAGTGTCTGGATTTTCAACCCAACCTAACACAGTCACTGAGTTAGCTTGAATTTCGAAAGATTGACCTTGTCCTGCTGATTGTACTAATACACCGGTAACCGACACAGAACAGCCTGCTGTTAAGCTTGTAACTTCATCATAATTATTCAGTGAATTAGGAACTACCGCTTGAATAGGATCAAAACACGAACCGTCATGAACGGCTAAAAATGATATTCCTGCTTTTGAATCGCGGCGTGTACGGATCCAGCCTTTAATGGTTACTTGGCTGTCTACCGCAACATTGCCTTTTAATAGCTCTGAAATCGCTAAATGGCTCATTTTCACTCCAATGATATAAGTTGCCTAACTATATAAATTAACTGTGCGTTACTCGTGCTATTTAGCATTTGAGGTCACTGCACTTGAACCTTGTATAATACCTAGTAAAGTAAAATAAAAAAACTGTTGTGGGCAACTCTTTAAAAGTTTTTAGTGGTACGTTGTTTTTTTAACCAATTTTTACAGTTAAATAACCACTATTACCATTTGTTGCTCTGAAATTTCATCAATTTGTGGCATTATTAGTAAATAAACCGAATTGACGTATTAATAAAAAATGGATGCTATGAAACAAGTTTTTATTTTACGAGGGCTACCAGGCAGTGGTAAGTCATATTATGCGCAAAATCTCGCCGAGGAACTTTCCGGTGCAGATGAAAGCCAATATTTTATTTGCTCAACAGATGATTACTTTGTTAACGAGCAAGGTGAGTACCATTTTGATAAGTTTAAATTATCGCAATATCACAATTTAAACTTGGCGCGTTTTATTAATGCCCTAGCACAAGGTATTGAACTGGTAATAGTGGATAACACCAATATTAAAAAGTGGGAATTTATTGCTTACTCACAAGCAGCCATTGCTTTAGGCTACCAGGTCAAAGAAGTGATTGTTGGCGAAGTGAAAGATAAATCAATGCAACACTTATACGCAAAACGCAATAGCCATAACATACCGTTAAAAACGATTAGTAAAATGGCTTACATGTTTGAGTGGTAATTATTAAATTTTAGCTAATACGTCTATATCAGAGTGTGTAATGGCATCTAAATGAGCGGTGATTTTTTCACTGCTCCAGTCCCACCATGCAATCGCTAGAAGTTTATTAATTGTCGTATCATCAAAACGCTTTTTTATCAATTTTGCAGGGTTACCGCCAACAATGCCATAGGCGGGCACATCAGACGTTACCACAGATTTACTTGCTATAATGGCACCATCACCGACTTTTACTCCTGGCATAATGGTGGCGTTGTAACCTATCCACACATCATTACCTATTTCAGTATCTCCCTTAAAAGGTAAATCACCTTGTTGAGGTGTAGATTTTTCCCAGCCATTGCCAAATATAAAAAATGGATAAGTAGAAAAGCCGGAGGTTTGATGATTAGCCCCATTCATTATAAAAGTAACGTCTTTAGCTATCGCACAAAACTTACCTATGATAAGACGGTCCCCGATAAAATCGAAATGGTAAAGTACATTTTTTTCAAAGTTTTCAGGGCCGTCAGGGTCGTCGTAATAGGTGTAATCACCAACATCTATATTCGCAGAGGTGATAAAGTTTTTTAAATAACCTACTTGAGGAAACCCTTCCATAGGTGATGGATTGTTTGGATTTGGTCCGTTCATAGTTTCCTCCAAAGTAGAATATATAAAGCGCTAGCTTTTAAATGCCGCCAGCGGATGAGAGGTACTAAGCGATACATGTACATTATCACCAGGATTTACCACTACTTCATGACTCACGCGACTTGTAACCACAGTACCACAGGCTAGTTTTATGGCGCATAATCTGCTGCCCCCTTCAAAGCGTACCCAAATTACTTCGCCATTATTTCCTACACTGCTTTGTACTAATAATACATCATCTGGACGAAGTAACACCTCTACCTCACCGTTTTCACAGTCAACACCATGAGCGGGAACATTACCAATATCGGTAAGTGCTTGGCCGTTATTCAGCGTTCCTTTTATAAAACTAGCTTCACCTAGAAAGCGTGCCACAAAGCGATTATTGGGTGCACTAAAGCATTGCTCTGGGCTATCAATTTGCTGTATTTTTCCGCCTTTTAGTACACCCACGCGATCGCCCACCGAAAGTGCTTCTTCTTGATCGTGCGTTACCCAAATAGCGGGTACGCCGGCTTCTTTAAGCGCATTACGTATATCCCAACGTAGCATGTCTTTTAAAGCCGCGTCTAAATTTGATAGTGGTTCATCAAGTAATACAAAGTCTGGCTGGTGGGCTAGGGTGCGCGCTAATGCAACGCGCTGCTTTTGTCCGCCTGACAGTGTGGCTGGTTTTTTATGCCTAAATGCATCTAAACCAAGAAGTTTTAGCCAGTGATCGGCAGGGCTGATGTCTTTAAGTTTAAAACACACATTTTGCTCAACCGTTAAATGGGGAAACAACGCAAAGTCTTGAAACACCATACCCACACTACGTTTTTCAGGGGCTACAGTATGCTTTGGTGTAGCAGTCCATTTAGCAACTTTAATTTCGCCGTCGCTAATTGGTAAAAGCCCAGCTAGGGCTTGTAAAATAGTACTTTTACCACAACCTGTTGGACCAACAAGCATTAAAATTTCGCTTTCACCTAAAGTGAAATTTAAGTCACTAACAACACGATTACTGCCATAATCTATAGACAACTGACTTACAGATAGCATTTTTTATAAATCCTTAATGTTCAAACTGGTTGCGTTTCTCGCCAGACATCATAATAGCTAAAGCCGCCGCCGAAATCACCACCAACAATAACCCAGGTATTGCTGCGCGGCCAAAATAACCAGCTTCGTAAACACGCCATAAATACGTAGATAAGGTTTCAAAACCAGTTGGACCCAATAAAAGTGTGGCTTCTAATTCACGCATCGACTCTAAAAATACTAAAGCAGCACCTGCAATAATACCCCGCATAGTCAGTGGTAAAGTAATACGTGTGAAAGCTTCACGTGGGCTTGCGCCTAACACACGGGCTGATTTTACTAAGCTTGGATCAAGGTGCTCGGTGCTGGTACGTACAGAGCCAACCGCAAGTGGTAAAAAACGTAGCATATAAGCAATGATCAACAAGCCCAGTGTTTGATATAAAAATGGCAGTTGTAAGCCGCCATACACAAGCGCTGTGCCCATAACAATCCCCGGAATACCAAAACCAAAGTAAGTAACGCGTTCCATCACTTTACCTGCTTTCCCGGTTAAAGCAGCATGCGCCACAGGAATAGCCACAATAACTGTAACAATAGCTGCAATGGCTGAAGCGTAAGTAGAGTGCCAGGCAATACTAAAATCAAACGAACTGAAACCATCACGCACTAGCCAAAGTGTAAACACTGCGAGTGGTAAGCCAATAGCAAGTAATAAAATTGGTGCAAAGGTGGCAAACATCGCGCCTAATTGCCATTTTTTTGGGAATAAAATAAGGGGCCGGCCTTGGCGTTCAGACGCAGTTTTAATTTGAGATTCAATCATTAATAAAAAGCCAACAATTACCATTAGCTGCATAGACAGCATAGCCGCACGGCTCAGTTCAAAGGCGTTATATTCTACATAAATAACGCGAGTGAAAGTATCTAGACGCATCATTGCTGGTGTACCAAAGTCTGATAGCGTATATAAGGCAACGAGTAACGAGCCCGCAGCAATACCATTTACAACACGGGGCAAAATAACTTTAAACACGCTTTGTGTCATCGACATACCCAATGTACGCGCTGCATTGACCATACTGGCATCAAGACTAAGTAGGGAGGAGCGGGTTGTCATCATTACAAATGGGAAGGTATATAGGGTCATTACAATGGCGGCGCCAGTTAAGCCATACATAGAAGGGGTTTCAAAACCAAGTAAGTTATGTATTTCACCACCAGGGCCAAATGCAGCATAAAGCGTAAATGCACCAATATAACTTGGTATAGCTAAAGGGGCGGCAAATACTACTAACCAAAACTTTTTAAATGGCAGCTGCACATAAGCGCTAATAAACGCCAGTGGCACACCAATTAAAATTGAGCCTAATACAGTTAAGCCCATTAACGACAGGGTATTTCCTAAAATGGTTAAATTATGGCTATCAAAAAAAGAGCTTGCGTCACTGGCAAGCGTTATTAAAACAAAAATAGGAGTAAGGGTAACAAGCGCTGCAAGCAGCGCCATAGGATAAGATGGTGGTATTCGCATTATAAAACGCCGCTGCTGCGCATTAAGTCAATAGTTGGACGTAAGTCAGCCAACTGGGTTAAGTCTATTTTAGGTGGCGAAATACTGGTTAATTTAGGCAAGCCATCAGGTTGCTTTATGCCATTTACTAGCGGAATTTCATACGCTTCGCTCGCTAAATAACTTTGTACTTCAACGCTGAGTAAATAGCGCATAAAGTTAGTTGCTAGTGGGTCGTCAGATAGCGATAAAATACCAGAGGCATTCACTAAACAACCGGCATCTTGCTCTGTAAATGCAAGATCGAGTTTAGCGTCGGGCTTACCAGACTTCAAACGTAACGTGTAGTAGTGATTAGCAAAACCAATATCTACTTCACCACGTTCAACGCCCATTACTACACCGAGTTCGCCAGCGTAAGTTTTTGAGCGTTTTTGCACTTTTTTAAGCCATTTAGCAGTTTTATCATCGCCTTCTAAAATTCGCATAGCGGTAACAAACGATTGAAAAGAAGCATAAGCTGGTGCCCAACCAATACTCAAATCACTGTCGGCTATTTCCATAATGCTTGTTGGAATTTGCTCTTTGGTTAAACGCTCAGTATTAAAAGGCAAAGTACGTATACGACCAGTTACAGGAGCCCACTCATCGTATCTAAACTGTGGCTGTAGCTGTGCAGATAAATCACTCGGCATGGGTTTAGCAAGCCCTGCATCGGTTACTAAACCAATAGCGCCCGAATCGACAGCCCAAAATAAGTCTGCACGTTTAACACCCGCTTTGGCTTCGGCAACAATCGTGTTGGCAAGCGCTGCAGTTGGGCCGCGTCGAATAGCAAGATCTAAATCCGGGTTCTTTTTTTGAATGGCTTGTAAAACGTTTTCGTATAAGCCACCTTCACCACGTCCCAAATAAAGGGTGAGTGAGCCTTTTAGTTTAGGTAATGTATCCACCGACACGGGGTTGGCAATATCAGCGGCAAACGCGCGTGAAAGAGATAGCGGCAAAGCGCCAGCTATCCCTAACGCAGCTAAGCCTTGAATAAAGGTTCTGCGTTCCACTTAAAATACATCCTTACGTGACTTTTCTGCTTTTTCAATTAGCGTTTGTGCACGAGTTAACTTAGTTTGCATATCAACAACCACTTCACGTACTTGATTTACTGTTTTATTACCTGAAATAGCTTGCGGTAGGGTTACGTTAAAGTCTTTTTCAAGTACTTCTACTAAGTTAGCGTCTTGCTCAATGAGTGTGCCTTCTACACCTTCAAATAAATGCAGGTAAGTATCGTGAACTATGCTTGTTGCTTCATCGCTTAAACGTTCTGCGTATTTAGCGACCACTCGGTCTAATTTGTGTTTAATTTCATCAATGGTCGCGCTTTGCGTCATTTCTTTTGTTGCTGTGGCTTTAACGCTTTTTAATAACCCTTTTTGTTGAAACTGAGCCGCTAGCTTAACTGCGCCTAGGCCTTGCCATAAAGCATTGTTCATTGCTTGTTGCTGCAAACGTACTTCTGAGGCTGGTTTTTTGTTGTCGATAGCCATTTTTATGCCATACAAACCTTGCCAAATAGAGGCATACACAGGGACATAATTTGTTTCTATGGCGCTGTGAAATTTAACCGATTCCCAGTACTCAATTAAGTCATCAGTATTAACTGCTTTAGCGCCTTTTTTCTCGTAATCGCTTACTAGGGTATCAACCTTTGAAACCATCCACTCAACGTCTTCGTTGTAGGTTTTTAAATTAGCTTGAAGGTGATTAACATGCTCACCAATTGGGCCGTTAGCAAGTGCCGGTTGTGCAAAAATCGCAGAAGCGAGTAAAAAAGTTGCACTTAATGTCTTGGCAGGCTTAAGTAATATTTTCATAGCAAGTGAGTCCATAAATGTTATTGTAAATGATAGTCATTATCATATCCCTAAACATCCCTTAGATCAACACACTAAATCAAGCCAAAGGGTTAAATTTACTAAACTTTACAGAGGAATAATAACTAAATAGAAATATCAATTTAATTTTAACTTTAGTGGCTAAAATAATTAACCATCTATACGTAATGTTTACCCTTTATGGCGTTATATATAGCATCGCAAAGCTGTTTAATACTGGCATCGTCACTTATATACGGTGGCATTAAGTAAATTAACTTACCAAATGGGCGTATCCACACTCCTTGGCTAACAAAATAAGCCTGTATTTTAGCTACATCTACTATTCCTGCCTCATCTGTCAGTTCTACCACGCCAATTGCACCTAAAGTGCGCACATTAACTACATCAGTAAGTGAGCCACACTGATGTAATTGTTGAAGTGCTTGGTTTACTTCACTAATTCGTTTTTGCCAATCTTGTTCAAGCAATAAGTCTATACTGGCACATGCCACAGCGCAGGCGAGTGGATTGCCCATAAATGTAGGTCCGTGCATCAAAACACCGGCTTCACCTTCGCTAATGCCTATCGCTATTTTATTGGTCGTTAACGTGGCTGATAAGGTCATGGTGCCGCCGGTGAGTGCCTTGCCAATACAAAGTATATCTGGCTGTACATTGGCGTGCTCTACAGCAAACATTTTACCTGTACGGCCAAAGCCTGTGGCAATTTCATCACAAATGAGCAATACATTGTATTGAGTACATAACTTGCGCACACAGGCTAAATAATCAGGGTGATAAAAGTTCATTCCTCCCGCGTTTTGTACTATGGGTTCAATAATAAAGGCGGCAACGTGCTGGTGGTGATTTAAAAAATAGTGTTCTAGTTCATCCGCCTCGGCTTGATTAAACTCGTCATTAAATTGGCTAACAGGTGCAGGTACAAATACATGCTCAGGTAAAAAGCCAGAGTACAAGCTATGCATAGAATTAACCGGATCGCACACACTCATGGCCGCAAAAGTATCGCCATGATAGCCCTTAAATGGAGTCATTAACTTTTGTTTAGTACTTATGCCTTGGCTTAACCAATACTGCAGTGCCATTTTAATCGCGACTTCAACACTTACCGAGCCACTGTCGGCTAAAAATACTTTATTTAAATCCTCGGGCGTTATCGCCACTAGCTTTTTACAAAGCTCCACTGCGCTGTAATGGGTAATGCCGCCAAACATTACATGGCTCATTTTATTGATTTGCTCTGTCATCGCATTATTTAAAACGGGATGATTGTAGCCATGTATTGCGCTCCACCAAGAGGCCATACCGTCAATGAGTTTCTCGCCTGTTTCTAATTGGATAAGGTTGTGATTGGCGTTTGTAACAGGATAAACCGGAATTGGTTGAGTCATTGATGTATAAGGGTGCCAAATGTGATTTCGGTCAAAATCAAGGTCTATTGTGTGTTTTATGATCATATGTAAACTTTAATTAAGTTATCTTCGTTGACAATGGTACGGCAATACGTATTCTAAGCCAATAACACCAAGAGCAAAAAATAAAAGAGAGTATTATGGAGCTTGCAACAGTTCGCCACGATTGGACCCATAGCGAGGTTAAAGCCTTATTTGAAATGCCGTTTAACGATCTGCTTTTTAAAGCCGCGACCGTACACCGTGCTAATTTTAATCCTAATCAGGTGCAAATTTCTACTTTACTATCAATAAAAACAGGTGCTTGCCCTGAAGATTGTAAATATTGCCCGCAGTCGGGTCATTATAAAACCGACCTAGAGCGAGAGCGCCTGCTAGAAGTAGAAAAAGTAGTAGAGCAAGCACGCCTTGCAAAACAAAAAGGCGCCACCCGTTTTTGTATGGGCGCTGCGTGGTCAGATCCTAAAGATCGTGATATGCCGTACATTTCAAAAATGGTTAAAGAAGTAAAAGAGCTTGGCCTTGAAACCTGTATGACGTTGGGCAAGCTTACCAATGAAAAAGCCCATGCATTGAGTGATGCAGGGCTTGACTACTATAACCATAATTTAGATACCTCACCTGAATACTACGAACAAA
This sequence comes from Pseudoalteromonas sp. S1609, assembly GCF_005887255.1. Lineage (GTDB taxonomy): Bacteria > Pseudomonadota > Gammaproteobacteria > Enterobacterales > Alteromonadaceae > Pseudoalteromonas. The sequence goes on from NZ_PNDJ01000016.1 coordinate 149,306, forward strand.
TTATATCTACCCGTACTTTTGCAGACAGACTAAACACTATCGATCATGTGCGTGATGCCGGTATGAAAGTTTGCTCAGGCGGTATTGTCGGTATGGGTGAGCAACCCAGCGATCGCTATGGGTTATTAATGCAATTGGCTAATTTGCCGCAGCAACCAGAAAGCGTCCCTATTAATATGCTAGTAAAAGTAAAAGGAACACCGCTTGAAAACGTAGACGACTTAGATCAGTTTGAGTTTATTCGTACTATTGCCACCGCGCGTATTATGATGCCGCATAGCTATGTACGTTTATCGGCAGGGCGCAGCGCAATGAATGAGCAAATGCAATCGATGTGTTTTTTTGCCGGTGCTAATTCCATTTTTTATGGTGATAAACTCCTGACTACCGAAAACCCAGAAGCAGATGCCGATATGCAATTAATTAAAAAGCTGGGTATGAACCCTGAAACGGCCGAAGACTATTCAGATGAAGCCGTTGCTGCGTCGTTATCTTCTAAAGTGGCCGATAAAGCCAGTTCAGAATTGTTTTATCCTGCTTAACATTGTGTATTGCTATGTCATTTGATTTTATAAATAGCCATTTACAAGCGCGCCAGCAAAGCGCGCTTAACCGCAAGCGTTATGTTATTGAGCAAGCCAGTGCGCGTGAAATTATAGTTGATAATAAACGCTATCTTAACTTTGCTAGTAACGACTACCTAGGCTTTGCGGATGAGCCCACTTTGCTTGAAGGTATGCATAGCTTAGGAAGTCATAGCTCTGCTTTAGTTACTGGCTATCAAGGTGCGCAGCAACAGCTCGAAAAATACTTATGTGCTCAGTTGGGCTATAACAATGCCATGCTGTTTAATTCGGGCTTTAGTGCTAATAGCAGTGTTATAAAAGCGCTATTTCAAGATAAAGCCATTGCTCAACAAAGTGCGATTTTTCAGGATAAACTTAATCATGCGAGCTTAATCGACGGTGCACTGCATGCAAACGCAGCACTTGTGCGCTTTAATCATAACGACATGAATCATTTACGTTCACGGCTCGAAAAGTCAAATGCTAAGTATAAACTGATTGTGAGTGAGGGCGTATTCTCGATGGATGGCGATCAAGCACCATTAATTGAGTTACTTAGTTTAGCTAAAGCACATAACGCCTGGTTAATGATAGACGATGCGCATGGCTTTGGCGTACTGGGTAAATCGGGTTTGGGAAGCTGTGAGCCACTTATAGCGGCAGATAATTTGCCAGATATTTTAGTGATCACCTTTGGTAAAGCGGTGGCAAGTAGCGGGGCGTGTGTATTAGGTTCGAGTGAATTTATTGATTACATGCTGCAGTTTAACCGCGATTACACTTATTCGACCGCAATGTCGCCATTTATTGCTTCGCATACATTATCAAGAATCAAAACCATACGTGATGCTAACCATAAGCGAGCAAAATTAAACGCCAATATTGCTTTATTTAAACGTTTAGCCAATGAGCAAAAAATTGCCTTAATGGATTCGACCACTGCCATTCAACCCTTAGTTTTAGGGTGTGCCGAACAGACCTTAAAAGCCTGTGAGCAGCTTAAACAACAGGGGATTTGGCTAACCGCTATTCGCCCGCCAACTGTGCAGCATAATACCTCAAGGCTACGCATTACCTTAACCGCCGCCCATACCGAGCAAGATATTACAACATTGGTAAATTGTTTAAAAAAGGCCATTGCATGATAAGCGCACACGCTGCAAATACGAACTCGCGTATAAAGTCACCGTTAGCTTGTTTAGCTGTTAATAGTTTAAAGCAGGTAACGCAACGCAAGTTTTCAACGGCGGCAAGCCAATATGTAGCCCACGCACATGTGCAAAAACAAGCCGCAATTGATTTAATTAAACTCATTAAGCTTGATGCGAGCACAAAGCACAAACACTGTGTTGATTTAGGCGCGGGGCCGTTAGTGAATACCGAAGAGTTACAAGGAATATATAAACAGGTAATTGCCATGGATTTAAGCCTTACCATGCTTAAAAATAGTGCAGTAAACGCCCCGCGTATTTGCGCCGACATGGATAATTTGCCATTTCAACAAAATAGTATTGATGTGGTATTTAGTAATTTTGCGATGCAGTGGTCGGCTAATTTTGAAATGCTAATGCATTCATTACATTCAGCTTTAAAGCCCGGTGGGCAGGCGTACATAAGTACGGTGGTAGAAGGCTCACTTGGTGAAATAAAAACGGCGTTTGCCGCGCTCGATTCGCATAGCCACATTAATAACTTTTTAAGTAGCGATAATATAAACCAATCGGTCAAAAAGGTAGGGTTTATTGTTAATAACGCGACAGAGGTTATTTATACCGATGAGTTTACCAGCCCGCTTAAAGCGATTAGCTCAATTAAAGCCATTGGGGCAACGTCGCAAAATAAAGCAACGCAGCGCCCTGGTTTATTAACTAAATCGGCGCTACAAAAAGTATGTGCAGCGTATCCGCTTATAAACAACCAAGCCCATGTATCTTACCATGTGGTATTGTTATCATTAGAAAAAGCAAAAATTTAAAGGTAAGGCAATGCAGCAATTTTTTATTACCGGTACCGATACCGACGCTGGTAAAACCCACGTAACCAGTTTGCTATTAAAGTTACTCGCCCAACATAAGCAGCGTGCAATAGGTTTTAAACCGATTGCATCAGGGTGTGAACTTGCGTTTGATCAGCTCGTTAATGCCGATGCCTTAATGCTAATGGAAAGCGCGACTGTGAGTGCTAAATACGACATTATTAATCCGTTTGCTTTTGAGCCCGCCATAGCTCCGCACATTGCAGCAGAGCAAGTGGGAGTAACCCTAAGCGTTGAAAAGCTACGTACCGCTTATAAATGTGTGAAGCAACAAGGTGCAGACTACCTGCTAACAGAAGGTGCGGGCGGCTGGGCATTGCCAATTAATAATAACGAATATTTATATGACTGGGTAAAAGCAGAGCAACTACCCGTAATATTAGTAGTAGGGATGAAACTAGGCTGTATAAATCATGCATTACTCACTGCAGCACATATGCAAAGTATGGGTGTTAATTGCATTGGCTGGATTGCCAACCAAGTTGATGCCACGATGGATGAATACCAAGCAAACCTAGATTCGCTTAAAACACGTTTACCATTCCCGTTGCTTGCTATAAGCCCCTATACCGAGCAAACCCCTAAATTACAAATTTATAAAACCCTGCTTACTGCACTTGCTATAAATGCCTAAACTATACTGCTTTGTAATTTTATAAATATACAAAGCAGTTTATATATTAAATACACCGGTTTAATAAATATGTTTAGCGCCTTGAAATACAAACCCTGTATGCATATATAACGCTAATTACACAGTGCTATTGTTACTAAGGAAATAACAAATACCATGACCCACCCATTTATTAAGAACTACGCTTATAATACACAGGTGAAGGCAGAATCAGATCTACCAAAAAGTGCTCTGCCTAAAACCCGTGTAGGTATTTTAGGTGGGGGAACTGCAGGGGCAACAATTGCGATTCGCCTTGCGGCATTGGGCATAAAAACGACTATATTTGAGAAAAAAACGTCACTTATTGATGGCCCTCCTATGTGCCATCTGCACGCCGGTGGTAATTTATACCGTGAAATTCCAGATCAAGACTGTATAGATTTACTAAAACAATGTATCGATATTTTACGACTATATCCTTACAGCATAGATGTACGCCCAACTGTATTTGCTGTGCCAACGCGTGATGATGATTCACCGGATGATTTACTGCCAAGGTTAGACAAGCTTACTAACGCATATAAAGACTTAATTGAACAAGATCATAATAATAAAGTTCTTGGCGAGCCTGATAATTACTATCAGCTTTATAGCCATGAGCAAATGATAACCTTGAGTAAAAAAGAGCAGGTTACTGAGCCTAAAACGCTAGATGAGTGGATGATCCCCGTTGCTAAGCATTTAAACTTAAACAAAGTAAAATACCCACTTATTGTTGTTCAAGAATACGGTTGGAATATATTTAGATTATCAGCAAGTGCGCAACTTGCGCTTGCCCAGTACGAACACGCTAATGTTCTTACCAGCACAGAGATAAAGCAAGTCAGCAAAGTTGAGCAAAGTAGTGCTAAAAATCAAATGCCAAAATGGAAAATTGAATACCAAAACAACCAAAGCAACACGACCCAAACAGTAGAAGTAGATTACCTTATAAACGCCTGTGGCTTTCAAACCGGTTTTGTTGATGACATGGTAGGCGTAAAGCCTAAGCGTATGGTCGAATTTAAAGCCTCATACATTGCACACTGGCAAGGCGCTGGCGGGCAAATACCCGAAATTATTATTTATGGTAACCGAGGCACACCCGAGGGCATGGCACAATTAACGCCGTACCCTAATGGCTTTTATCAAATTCATGGCATGACTAACTCAATTACCTTGTTTAACGATGGCCTAGCAGATACAGCCGAGCAAACGGCACAGCCACAACTGCCTGCTAAGTACTTAAATTATATAAATAATGGTTGGGATCAGCAGGTGCTAAAAGCACGTGGTCAAAAAGCGATTGATTATGTAGCTGAGTTTGTACCAGCATTTAAAAACGCTAATACGCAAAACAATGCCTTGTTTGGCGGCCAACAGATCCCAGGCGAAGACGACACCTTGCGCGTTGCCGACGTAAGTTTATATTCGCATATTAGCTACGCACGAGCCGAAAATGTAAAAGCGTCATCAACTTTGATCGCTGCTGACGAAATAGTAGCTGAATTTGTAAAGCTTGGTTTAATTTGCACAGAACACGACAGTAATAACCACCGTAAGCATCACCAATGGGCCTACCTTGAGAACAGTTGTAATGAAAATATAAGTAAAATTGCACAAGTACTTGCAAAAGAGCGAGGCTTCCCCACAGATATGGCAAATGTTAATCACGGTTTATATAAAAGCGTATAGTATAAAAAATAAAATAACTTATTGAATTATAGTGTTTTTATAAGTAAATTTTTACTGTTAAACAGAAAAAATCCTAAAAAGTTTAACTTAATTAAATATATATAAAACTTTAAAAATATCCCTTGCGTTATGACATAGTTTGTCACAAAATAGCGCTGACGTTATGACATAGTGTGTCATAACGCAGTAGTTGCTATGGCCGATAAACAAAAAAAAATCGCTCAGCAATAAATGTTATTTTTGGAGACCATGTATGAAACGTGTATTTTTGTTTTTATTAACTAACCTCGCGGTTATGTTGGTATTAGGTGTTGTGCTTTCAATAATAATGAGTGCGCTGGGCTTAAGCCATCGTAGCTTAGGTGGTATTTTATTAATAGCTGCTGTATTTGGTTTTGGTGGGTCGTTTATTTCTTTGTATATGTCGAAATGGATGGCTAAAAAATCAACCGGTGCACAGGTTATTACTAAACCAAGTAACGAAACCGAGCAGTGGTTAATGAATACCGTTGCTACGCAAGCTAAAAAAGCCGGTATTAATATGCCTGAAGTGGCTATTTACGACAGCCCTGAAATGAACGCGTTTGCAACCGGCCCGAGTAAAAATAACTCGCTGGTGGCGGTAAGCACGGGTTTATTACACAACATGACCCAAGATCAAGCCGAGGCAGTGCTTGCGCACGAAGTATCGCACGTGGCTAATGGCGACATGGTAACGCTAACGCTTATTCAAGGCGTGGTTAATACCTTTGTTATTTTTGCCGCAAAAGTGCTGGCGGGCATTGTAGATAATTTTATAAATAGCGATGAAGAAGAGGGCGGCAGCAGCTGGACTTACTTCTTATTCGATATGTTATTCCAAGTATTATTTGGTGTACTAGCAAGTGTGGTGGTTGCCCATTACAGCCGCAAACGTGAATTTGCAGCCGACAACGGTGCAGCTCAGTTAGTAGGCGCAGACAAAATGCGTTCAGCCCTTGAGCGATTAAAGCAAAACCACCCATCGCAATTAGAAGGCTCAATGATGGCCTTTGGTATTGCCAGTGGTAAAGGCATGGCTGAGTTGTTTTCATCTCACCCACCGCTTGATGCACGTATAGACGCACTACGTCGTTAAAAAAATTCAAGTTTTTCACAGTACTTGTAAACAAAAAGCCTGCATTTGCAGGCTTTTTTATGTTTAATGTTTAATGTTTTTTATTGCGATTGAATAATGTCTGTAATGCCCTCTGGCGAGAGTATTTCAATCCAGTAACCGTCAGGGTCTTTAATAAAGGCAAGTCCCTTCATTGAACCACCATCTGGCTGTTTTACAAACTCCACATCGTATTTAGCAAAGCGCTCACAGGCAGCGTATACATCAGGTACGCTAATACCAATATGGCCAAAGCCTTTTGGTTCTTCATTACCACTGTGATAACCGCTAAAGCTGTCGTCGTTTTCAGTACCCCAGTTATGGGTAAGTTCAATCAGCGCAGGGCGGCGAAACACCCATTGAGTTTTTTCTTTATCATCGCCTTTAGGCATATCTTGCTCGTAGCCTAAAAAGTACAAAGTAAACTCCATACCAGGAAAGTCGTATTTTCCTAATAGTTTCATACCCAATACGTTTTCATAAAATGCCAGCGACGGTTTTGGATCTTTAATACGCAACATAGTTTGCTGCATCACATAGCCCTCAGTGGCTTGTGCAATTTGCTCTGGAGATTCGTTAAAGCTAGACATGAAATAATCCTTAATAAAATGACTGAAAAACCTTAATGGATTTAAAAAGGCAGGGAATACGAACATCATAATCAACAGCGGCAAAAATTAAAACCACCTAGCTAAATTACCAGCCAGTGAGCTGAATGTTTTATAAGCGAAAAATGGCATATTTAGCGGTGCTGTTTATTTATACAGTAATGGTGTTTTGTCCAATATTACTGATCTCCACCATTTTGGGGTATCTCTGCATTTATGAAGTATGAGCTGTAGTTAACTAGTTGTTTACAGGTGTTTATTTGAGGGTTAAGATAAATGCAATGTAATATATGGACATTTGTCGGTTTATAAAACGACAGTTGTCGTAGACAAAGTTGTTAGGTATACAGGGAGTGTTCAGTGTCAATTTCAGATAAAAACCGAAAAATTCTTTGGGGTAAATCTGGAAATAAATGTGCGATGTGTCGACATACGCTAGTATTCGAAAGTACTTCAAATGACAATGAGTCTGTTGTTGGTGAAGAGTGTCATATTATTTCTGGTGCAAAAAAAGGACCTAGGAGTGACTCTGACTTTTCTAGAGAAAAGATTAACGATGTGTCAAATCTAATATTACTATGTCGTATTCATCATAAACAAATAGATGATCAAGTTGAAACTTACACACCTGAATTATTAAGAACAATAAAAATTAATCATGAGAAGTGGGTTGAAGATAAGCTAAAAGATCAACCTGAAATACCCAGGGTACGTATAAAAAGAACTAAAGAAGAAATCCCTGATAAATTGCCTGTGATGAATTCGGGAAAAGAAATGTTTAATTTGGCTGCTGGTGTATGTGCTTTTTATAACGACTACAGTGATGATTTAACGGATGAAGAATTAGATCTAGTTAGTGGCTTTATTCAAAATGTTAAAGATTGGGCTGAATTAGCTAATGAGATGGAGCCAATACAGAGAATTAATGCATCAAGAGATCTTGATAAAGAAATTAAAGTATTACGCACATTTAATATTTTCGCTTTTGCGGCAATTGAGAAACAAAAAATGGTTGGTGGTATAGGTGGTGAATCATCATTTCCTGTACTTCACCTTTCAGTTAATAAAGCAAACGATTCAAATGTAGTTGCTGGTGAGTAATCAGTAATGTATACCTAACAAACTGTTAAACAAGGACAAAAAACAGTTGGTATTTGCTCCTTCGTCGCTTATTTTAACCAACTATTTTTGCCTGTTAACAGGGCGTTAGGTAACTATGGATGGTCAACCTTCTTAATCAAGCATTACGAAGCAGAGATGTTAGAAAACTCGTAGAACCTCATTTGCACGAAGTTGTTTGGGATTCTGGCGTTGATGAAACCAGCGAGTGGGTAATGGCTTCATTTGAAGATCTAACTCATATCCAAAAATTGGAGTCTTGGTTAAATAGCAAAGAACCAAAGGGGTCAAATCTTGACTTCAGACATCAAATTCATGCGGCAATCTTATAAGCCGTTTTTAAAATAAAATGCTGGTGGCTCACTATATAATTAATTTCTAAGTTAAATTTAAAGTAAAAGGAAGTTTTTATGAAAGGTATTAGACGTATTTGGTTTTGGTTTACGCTAGTTGTGTGCCCATTGTTAATTATTTTAGGTTTGGCTACCTTTGCACAGTTATTAGGGCAGTACATGTATTCTCAGCAATTTAGTTTTTCTTCGCTATCTAGTTTTCAAATTGCATTTATGGGGGGCGGAATTTGTGCGTTTTCTGTATTTTTATGCACATTAAAAGAAGCAAAAATACGCTTTTTTGCAAAATGAGTTAGTTAATAAGGAAACTACGGTTGTTGGTGGGCTCGGCTAGGTTTGCTTGGTTTTGAGCATGGTAGCACACTGGCTTATTTATTTTTATTATTGCGGGCTTTGTTTTTGAAATGGCGTTTTGGTTTAAGGTGTTTCCTATAAAAAAGAAATCATCATGATGGAAGTCGATTTTACTCACCAAAGAAAAACTTATGCCACACAGATAAATCCTTCATTACTTTGCTAGAGTAATTATTAGTTTTAAAAAATAATGGAGTACTTAATTACTCCATTATTTGAAAGAACTTTAATTTAGTGAAATTATTTACTCTGTTTCAGCTTCTAAAGACTTTCTATCGTCTGCAAATAAACCTTTCCATTTGCTTGGAATATAGCTGTCGATTATTTTTGTTTCAGTATTTAGTTCTGCGAGTGAGTCTTTTAATCGAGCCATAGTTTTTGGTATATTTTGGCTAGTATCACCAACTACTGAGCGAACTAAGCTTTGACTAAGTTGATTGACAGAGATCCCACCAGACTGTTGTTCGAATGTGGTGTATACATCAACTTGATAACCTGTTTGATATTGAACAACACATATGAAGAACGTTGTTCTTTCACTCCATCCGCTAACTGATTTATCTGACTTCATAGTGAGAATAGGAGATTCACACTGAGGTATTTTCATAGCTGAACCTCCTGATGCTTGTGATAAAGCTGAGAATCCGCTCATCACGTTACCTAACTGTGTATTTTGAAATGGACTAACTAATTTAAAACGAGATGCTTTAATATATTAATTATGGGTGTCACTTTATGTTTTTGTTTAAAACATCATGTGCTAAATTTATTACAGCTATATTTACAGGGAAGATAAAATGACAAAGCGATTACGTTTTTTATTACCATCAGTATTATTTTGTTTTGGAACAAGCGCGCTAGCAGCTGATCCGGTTCTTTATTACGGCGGAGATATTCTCACTATGGAAGGAGAAAAGCCGCATTATGAGGAAGCTTTAGTTGAGTCAGAAGGGCGGATTGTTTACCTTGGCAGCTTAGCGAAGGCCAGAGAAAAGTTTGACAATCTACAAAACAAAGACCTTCAAGGGAAAACACTTTTACCCGGTTTTTTGGATGCCCATAGCCATATGTACAATACGGGTTTAATTGCGCAATTGGCAAATTTATTACCTCCTCCCGATGGCCCCGGTGAAAATTTTAATAGTTTAGTGACAACAACCAAAAAGTGGATGGAGTCTGCTGAAGGGAAATTCATTATCGGAAAATTTGGTTGGGTGTTAGCTAATGGGTATGACGATTCGCAGCTTAGCGAAAAACAACATCCCACTAAAGATGTTCTAGATAAAATTTCATCTAAATACCCAGTGCTTATAATGCATCAATCGGGTCATCTAGCAAGTGTCAATTCAAAAGCTCTAGAAGTGGGTGGCTACACAAAGGATACTAAAGACCCTAAAGGCGGTGTAATTAGACGTTTGGCAGATAATAGTCCTAATGGCGTGCTTGAAGAAGCGGCTTTTTTTAATCTATTACTGCCTATTGTTGCCACTAAATCCGATGCTGAAGTACAGCAAAGGTCCATTGAGCTTGCTCAGCTGGAGTATGCTAAAAATGGATATTTAACAGCTCAAGATGGCCGCACCACAGCGGATGCGACTTCGGCATTAGAAAGAGCAGCTCGTGAGAAATCGCTATTCATTGATGTTGTTTCATACCCTGATATCGTCTGGAATAAGTCAGCTGTTAAACCCGAATTTTATAATTCAGATCGCAGTTATGTTAATCGATACAGAATAGGGGGGGTTAAATTAACTTTAGATGGTTCACCACAAGGAAAAACAGCTTGGTTATCATCACATTATCATACGCCGCCGGAGGGTAAACCGCTGGACTATAAAGGTTATCCTATCATGAGTGATGAGATAGCGATTAAACATATAAACACTGCGTTTAAAAACAAATGGCAGATTATTGCTCACACCAATGGTGATGCCGCGATTGACCAATATATTAAAGCTATTAAAGTGGCTAAAAAAAGTTATGGGTATGATGATCACCGTAGCGTGATGATTCACGGCCAGACTTTACGTAAAGATCAAATCCCGGATTTAGTCGATTTAGGGATCCTCCCATCGTTGTTTCCTATGCACACTTTTTACTGGGGCGATTGGCATGTAGAGTCTGTTTTGGGGCACCCAAGGGCAGATTATATTTCGCCATCACGAGATGTAGTTGAGGCTGGTTTAACGGTTACTTCTCACCATGATGCCCCTGTGACATTTCCAAACTCAATGCGAGTGCTCGATGCAACGGTTAATCGTATTACGCGTTCGGGTAAAGTATTGGGGCCGGATCAACGTTTAACGCCTTATGAAGGGTTAAAAACATTAACGCAATGGGCTGCTATTCAATACTTTGAAGAAACAAGTAAAGGTACGCTAGCTGAGGGAAAGCTCGCGGATTTCGTCATTTTAAGTAACAACCCTTTAAAAGTGGAACCACTTACTATTAAGGATATAAAAATAGTGCAAAGTATTAAAGAAGGTCATGTTGTATATTCAAATTGATATTCAACATGAAACAATTTTAACGCTTAACTATACGACGGCTTTAGTCGCCGTCGTATTAAACCTCAGCCTTGAGGTGCAACAGTGAAGTTTGAGATTTAATGAATATTAACCAAAGGGGTCAAATCTTGACTTCAGACATCAAATTTATGCGGCAATCTTATAAGCTGTTTTTAAAATAAAATGCTGGTTGCTTACTAGCTAATTAATCTCTAAGTTAAATTAAGGAAAAGGATTATTTATGAAAGGTATTAATTATGAAAGGTATTAAATGTATTTGGTTTTGGTTTACGCTAGTTGTGTGCCCATTGTTGATTATTTTAGGTGTAGCTACCTTTGCACAGTTATTAGGGCAATACATGTATTCTGAGCAATTTAGTTTTTCGTCGCTGTCTAGCTTTCAAATTGCATTTATTGGTGGTGGTGTTTGTGCTTTTTCTGTATTTTTAAGCACGTTAAAAGAGGTAAAAATACGCTTTTTTGCAAAATGAGGGGTTAATAGAAAAAAGGAGATCTCGTACCTCTGCAAATAAGCCACTTAAACACTTGTGATACCTTCCAAAACGCCAATTCAAACAACAGCAAACCCTCTTTTTATATTTTAAGAAAACAAAAACCAAATGGGGTCAAATCTTGACTTCAGACATTGTGACATATTTTCAATATTGCTAATATGGGTGTTACTTTAAATTGCTTGCTATTGGTGCTCGAACTATGGCTATGGTTAATGAAGAAAAAGCCTTACATGAATTATACCTCAGAGGGATGATTGAACCGAAATGATAGGGCTAATAATAATAGGGTTTGCTTTTTTAGTTTACTACGGAAAAGTTAAGTATGATAAGCCCACTGATGAAGCCGTTATTAGTGGAGGCAGTAAGGCTTTACTGTTCTATGCTATTTACTCTGGTACAGCTCTTGGTTTGGGTTTTATGCTTCCGGTAATGGCTCTATTTTCAGTTTCTGAGCTATTGTTATTGCTGCTCCTGTTCATTGCAATTTTATCGGAATTTATCAATATTTATTTTTATACCGTCTCTAAGAAGTTATAACGTATGTTTACTTTATTTTTTGTAGCTTCTTTGAATATTGACTTTGCTCTTGTAGGAAAAACTTCAGCAGGTTTAAAGAGAACCTGAGGGATCAAATCTCGACTTCAGACATCAAATTCATGCGGCAATCTTATAAGCTGTTTTTGAAATAAAATGCTGGTGGCTCACTAGCTAACTAATCTCTAAGTTAAATTAAGGAAAAGAAAGTTTTTATGAAAGGCATTAATTGTAAAAGGAATTAAACGTATTTGGTTCATGCTAGTCGTGTGCCCATTGTTAATTATTTTAGGTGTAGCTACCTTTGCACCGTTATTAGGGGAGTATATGTATTATTTGCAATGCTTAAAAAGTAAAACACTGACGGATTAACATTTAATATCCGCCAATGTTTACACTTTATTTAAAGGAGTACATCAATTTGTGATAGTCAGGCTTAACCTTTTCTACGGTTAAGACTTATCAAACATATCGCTAAAAGTAATGTTGCAATCATACCAGAGGCACCTGCAACACCTGATGGCAGAAATCCATCACGTCCAAAAGTAATTAAAATGGCATTGGCTAACATTGCAACCACGCCTACAAAAGCTGTAAGCCCTCCTAATGCTTTACCGCCTTTGGCTATATAAGACAGTCCAAAAACAAGTGCCGCTAATCCTAATAATACTTTGGCTGCGTAGTAAATCATGAATGACAAAGCAACCACGCCATTAATTAAAGGTTGTGCTCCTTCTACTGAGCCTGCAACTTTGCCAAATGTTGAAAATAACGTAAGGCCAATACTCACTTGTACTATGTTAAGTACCGCGCTAAACGTAATAGCCGACCATCCTAGTTGAGCGTTTTTTGCTTGCACCATGGCTGAACCTGCAAAAGCATCGAGCAAAGTAAATACCAGAGCTTCTAGTCCCCAAGCAAACTGCCTTGAAAAGCTAATTTCAGCACTGTAAAGGGCTGAAAAAATAGCCTGTGATATAGCCAATACCAACAATAAAGATGCTGAAATTAGGATGGTGCGTTTATTCGTAAACTCCATTATATACCTCTTATAATTTTATATTTAACGCTTTAAAAAGATGCAGTAGCTTTGAAAATACAAAACATATGAAACTTTATATAACTAGCGTTCACTCTTGGGTCTGTTTATCTTTACAGGTTAAATTTGCAACAGTCTATTTGATCTTTTAGCAAGGCCTATGTGGTGTGGTTATTCACCATAAATAGGCGATAACCTAGTATAAATACCAAATAAGCGTTGACCGAAGGGGTCTTCCTCTGGGAAATTTATTCATTGTTACTCGGTTTATACTTAGCCCACTAGGTTACAATCTCACACCGCGATTAAATCCCCCTTAGATTGAACAAATTTTAAGTCTGAAAGATCAACAGGTCCTCAAGATACAAGACAGGTGAAACTATTTAATTATTTCACTTAAGTTGAAATAAATTAGACACCTGAACTTGTTAAATAAACAGAACTTTTAGCTTTTGGAAAGGTGAGATATACGGATACACAGTTTTTTATACATAGGTTATAAAAGAACCAATAGAATAGTAATTAACTATAGCTATGACTTACAAAACTAAATGTAAGGCATAAACCCAGTTTTATACTGCCATAGCGATTTAACGAAAATTTATAAAACTTCTAACGGTTAATTTTTTGTAAATATTTGTACCTTTTTTGTTTACTTTTTAATTTCATATGCTAATTTTTAAATGCTCGGTTGAGCGAATAATAATCAAATTTAAGGATTAAAAATGAAAAACATACTAAAAACACTATTTATTTGTGGTGCTGCGCTTACAGCTAACTCTGCTTTTGCAACTGATCTAGTTTGCGATGTATATCCAAATGGTTCAGGTGGAAACTCGATGAACGGAAGATCAAACTGCTTTACCATAGATTTTAGTTTTGGTAACCAAACAACAGGGAAGTACTATTTACAGAATATTTCAAAACCGATTAACAAAGTTATTTGGCAAGGCGATGCATCTTGCACAGGCGGTACATCGTGTAATATGACTGTAAGAGCTTACAGAAGCTATAGTGCATCTGCTTTAATTTTGTATAAAGATGGGACCTATGAAACGACAAATACTTCTCGTATGAGTTATGAAACAGGCCATTAGTAATCATCGCTTATAATAGAAGAACAATATAGATTAATATTTATTGTGTGAATGTATGTAGCGGCTTATTTTAGTCGCTATTTTTTTAGATGGTGTGTTAAACATATAAAAATTAGGAGATACGATGAAACAGGCAATGTTGATATTGTTTATGTTTTTGCTAATTAGTTGTTCGAGTTTAGCGAGCAATAGCAAAGAATTAAGTAAATCTAAGCAAACTGAAAAGTTTATTACTCTTGTCAGTCAAGCCAAAACTTATGATTTGTCTCATAATTGGGATGAAAATTCCCCTATAGCGTCTGTTAATCCAAAATACTCAATGGCACTTAATGCAACTCATGCTGATACGCGTGGTACATTTGGTGATAACAATCAGCTCTCATTCACATCAGAAATAATGCAATGGAGTGGTCATCATGGAGGTCCTACTATCGATGCGTTAGGTCATATTGGTCGAGATGGTTTACTGTATGGTGGAGTAGATGCGGCGCAAGCGACCAATGATCGCAGAGGAATAGGGCGCAGTGGTGTAGGGAGTGACTTAGGAATTGATCATTATCCTGTAAACTTATTGAGTAACCGAACTGTGTTACTTGATGTGGCACGCTTTATTAATGGTGATAATACGCCACTAGCTGCTGGTTTTGATATAACGGCATTACATTTAAAAAGAACAGCAAAATCGCAAGGGGTAAAAATTAAAAAAGGCGATACCGTGTTTATTAGAACGGGCTGGGGGCAATACTTTGCTAATAACCCACAGCAATATATTGCAGATCATTCTGCAGGTGTTGGTGTAAGTGGTGCACAGTTTTTAATAAAGGCTGGTGTAAGTGTTGTGGGTAATGACACCCTTACCTTTGAAAAACGCCCACCCATTGCCACAGAACCCTCATTTCAGGTTTTTCCTGTACATATGATGTTATTGGCAGATAACGGTATTTACATAATAGAAAACTTGTTCCTTGAGGAGCTAGCAAAAGAAAAAGTCTATGAGTTTATTGCCATTGTGCCTCCGCTTAAAATACGTGGCGGTACTGGCTCGGCATTACGAGTATTCGCACTTACAAGTAACTAATAATTGAATAAAGGGTAGAGTTAATGACTTTCACTGTTTTTATATACAGTGGTGTCGTTTTTTGAAATAAGAAACATACACAAAGAGTATTTTTCTTTATCATGATAAAAGCACAGGCTGTAAAATTAACAGCTATTAAATGGATGATTCAAGGATGAATAAAGGATTATTAAAATCGTGGAATGACGATAAAGGCTTTGGCTTTATTAAATCAACCACACTGCAACACGATACCTTTATACATATATCATCGCTCAAACATATGAGCCGCAAACCTAAAGCGGGCGACATTATCTATTTTGAGGTTGCAACCGAGCCTAACGGTAAAACTAAAGCTGTAAATTGCCGTATTGAGGGCGTACTAGCACAACCACACATAAAAACTTCAACAAGGCCGGTTAGAATAAGCAAAACGTCAGGTAAGAATTCATCATTAATGAAACTTATAACGCTTGGAATTATTTTTAGTATTGGCTTTAGTGTTATAAAACCGGTTTTTAAATACCAAGCAAACATCTGTAGTAACTAACGCTAACTTAGAGTCATTTATGCCCGCGGGTTCAAGCTCAATTACTAAAACAGAGCAAGCATTTCGCTGTGATGGTCGCCAACATTGTAGCCAAATGACCTCTTATGCAGAGGCATTATTTTTTATTCAACATTGCCCCGATACTAAAATGGACGGTGATAAAGACGGAGAGCCCTGTGAACGGCAGTTTGGGAATAGGTAGTTTTTATATTGAGGTTATTAATAAACTAAAAATTAGTTTTGGGCTCTTAGGTGGAATACGATTTGTAGTAATACAGTTATAAATAGCTGGTGGATTTAAAGCCATTTATCAAGGAGGTTGTTATGTTTAAAGTAATAATTAGATGTGCTGTCATATTTTCGTTTGTTTGCATGATACTCGCCGCCGCACCTTTTACGCCTGCAATATCAGGATCATTTATTATGCTGTTATTTGCAGGAGCTATAGGTTACAAGGGCTATTTGCAATCAAGTTTGATACTGCTGTTAATTAATACGCTTGCTGTTATTGGTAGCCCAGCTACAGATATAGGCAACACCCAAACATTACTGTTTTTACCAATATTATTTTTAATCTCATTTGGTGGCGTTTTATTAGGCGTAAGAAAGTTAACATTAAAAAACGATTTGTAGACGAGAGTTTGCACATATTTTATAGCTAATCCATATGATGAACCAACTCTTACTTCTCTTTGTGAAAAAACCTTAAAAAGCGATTTTCACAAAGAGAAACTAAAGAGGAAAAATGCAAAAATATAGGCTTACACGTTTTTACTTCTTCTAAAAACAAAGCGCTTCTTAGGCCTCTATGTAAGTAACGCATTTGTATTCAAACCTAATGAGGTCAAAAACTAAAGCACTTCAAAAATGGCTGCAATACCTTGCCCGCCGCCAATACACATTGTGACTAAGCCATATTTACCTTGAATTCGTTTTAGCTCGTACAAGCATTTGGTGGTAAGTATGGCGCCCGTTGCGCCAACAGGGTGCCCTAACGCAATGGCGCCGCCATTCGGGTTTACCTTATGCGCAGGAAAGTTTAACTCGTTAGCAACGCACAGTGCTTGTACTGCAAAGGCCTCGTTAGACTCAATCACATCCATATCGTCAATAGTTAAACCCGTTTTTTCAAATACCTGCTGTACTGCAGGAATAGGGCCGATACCCATTAAAGTAGGATCAACGCCGGCTCTGGCATAACCCACTAAACGAGCGAGCGGTTTTAAGCCCTGCTCATTAGCTTTTTGCTCTGACATAAGTACCAACATGGCTGCACCATCGTTTATACCGGATGAGCTTGCTGCGGTAACTGTTCCATCTTTTTTAAAGTAGGGCTTTAAAGTTGCAAGTTTATCGACTGTGGTATCGGCGCGAACATGTTCGTCGGTGTCAAAAATATGCGTCCCTTTTCGCGACTTGATTTCTATTGGCACAATCTGCTCTTTAAAGTGGCCTGCACTAATGGCATTAGCTGCTTTATTATGGCTGTTTGCTGCGTACTCATCTTGCTGCTGACGGCTAATTGAATATTTTTCTGCAATGTTTTCAGCTGTTATTCCCATCGGGTTATTATCCCATGGGTCTTGTAAGGTCGTGGTGAGCTCATCAACCATAGTGCTATTACCCATTTTTTGCCCCCAGCGGTTACTTTCGAGGGTGTAGGCAGAGCTACTCATGCTTTCTGCTCCGCCAGCAAGGGCTGCATCTACATCACCTAATTGAATTTGTTGTGCCGCTTGTATGATTGCTTCAAGCCCTGAACCACATAAGCGATTAAGCGTTACAGCGTGGCTGCTTATAGGTAACCCAGCATCTAGTCCAATAACCCTTGATAGGTAAGCGTCTTTTGGGCCGTTATGAATAACTTTGCCTACCACACATGAGCCAATTTGGTCAGGGGTAAGCTGAGATCGGTTTAGTGCTTCTTTTGCGCACAGAGTGCCAAGCTCAGCGGGGCTAAAATCTTTAAGGCTGCCACCAAAGCCACCAATTGCGGTACGAACCGCACTGAGTATTACTACGCTGTTGTTTGTATTTTGTGTCATTGCTGTTCTCTTATTATTTTTATAATCATTTTTGCTGAAATATGTTTAATAGACAAAGGAGATCAATACTTTTATTAACATCAAAGCATAACGTTTAAATAAACTAAAGGCGAGGTTGGGTTGAGCTGTATGTGTTTTCTAATAAAGTGAAAGTAAAATAGGCGTGTGATAATTATATTTTTGTGTAAATTTATAAAATAGGGCTCTCATTATGAGAGCCCACGGGGATTTATAAATCAATCATTTCAATATTAACAACTACATTTTTAAAACCAGCATCTTCAAACTCTTTTTTTAACTTTTCTGCACTTGAGTAATCACTAGCTGAAACACTTCGCTTACTTCTTTGGTTAGTAACAAGTGGGGTTTCATCACCAAAATAAACGCTACCAGCAAATTGGCTTTGTGCATAAAAGTGGCCTGTTAGGGTTGTTTTTTTAGGTCTTAAAACATGACTTAAATAGTATTGCATTGTTGATAAGCTTGTTTGTTGTATCATCCAAGGCCAATCCCATTTTTTATTCTCACCTGGTATATAGCGGTGTTCCCATTGATACTCAATGCTATTTTCTTGACCTGCCCAACGGCCTATTACAAAATTAGCAGTGTCATTAGGTCTGTTTTCAGGATGGCTCAATAAAGCATTGCCTCCCCAACGCATAAAGCCATTTATTGATAGATCGTAGGTAATATCAGCATCGAATGAATAAGGATACGATATTGATGATTTAAACAAATCGACCTTTGCATTAAGCTTTGTAAATGCTGGTACATTGGTTCTTGCCTGTACAACAACACGTTCAGCTTCAGAGCCGCCGTTACTTGTTCCCCATGCTTGCTCTGCTGCTATAGTAACAGATAACGAAGTGTCTGAGCCACCAGTAACAGAGGGAGACTTCCATGTATTAGATAATGTAACAGACTCAGAAATACTGTAATCATTGGTTTTAGACCAGTTGGTTGCCGCATCGTATTCAATGGTAACGACTGACATTTGAGCTGCTGACGTGTCATTCACTGCAGGGACTGTTAGCGTTTTGATTAGTTCTTTGTCAGCAGCAACAATATCACCAGTTATTTTATATGATTCGTTATCCATCACATATTCAAAGTTAGATACAGTAATAGCTGACTTTTCATCACATCGGTAACCATCACAACTTCCACCGTTGTAACCTTGTATTTTCCATCCTGAGCCCGTTTTGGACACCTCCATGTCATCACCAACATAGCTTGAGCGATTTCCACCAACCCACGCAAATCCCATTGTATGAGCAAGGTATGAAAGGGGTTTTATAAAACCCTCTTTTTGATTTACTAAGTCCCATTCAATTTGGCTTTGACTGCCAGGTGCTACTTTTACGGGGCTTATTGTAGGAATTTCATTAATGGGATCGGTAGGGTAGCACCAAGAATTTGCAGCAGTCCCTTGTTTGATTTCACCTGCGTAACCAGAGCCCATAATGACCCAGCCGTTAGCCAATCCCGTTATTTGCCACTTCCCCATTTTGTTTACAAGGTCGTTTCTATAAGTTTGCGCTTCAGCTTTTGTAATTAGTCTATTATCAGCTGAGCATACTCCGGCACCTAAGCTTTCATTTTTAAGTTGATCTGGATAAATTGCTGTTGTATTGGCACTTACAAAACTTGTGTGTGACAAAAGCAATAGGGGTAATATTTTTTTCATTAAGTTACATCCTTTAAAATCATATTTTAATTAGGCCCTAATTAAATAATCTAATTTTGGACCGATTTTGATTCTAAAGAACTCGCTATATTTTTATAGAGTGTTAAATGAAAGTTGGTTTTTCAAAAATATTAGTTGCTTAAATATTACAAAAACTCATTAAGACTATAGTGCTATTGTAGCTACATTTTTATCCCCTTGAGAGAGTACTCTAAAAAATCGATTAGATAGCGTGTACTTTTTGGGATTAGTTTATCAGGCCATATTAGGTTTACATCTCGCTTAACGGGTGTGTACTGTGTTAATACTTCAACCAAGCTTTCATCTTTTATATAAGGTAATAAACAATATTTTGGGCCATAATAAACACCTCTTCCTTCAATAGCAGCTAAGGCACACATTTCTATATCGTTAGAAATAAAGTTAGGTTGAGGTTTAAAAATAACCTTCTCATTTTTATTTGCTTTAAAAGACCAATTTTCGAATGGCGAGCACGATATGTGGGGGAGTTCAGCCAAATCGTTAAAATTACTTGGCATACCATATTGCTTAATTAAACTCGATGAGCAAGCTAAAACAAAGCTCATTTGGTTAATGACTTTACATATATTTTGTGAGCTATCTAATTTTCCAATTCTAATAGCTAAATCAAACTCGGTGGCTTTTAAATCAAGACGTTCATCTGATAGCATCATATGAATCTTAATATTTGGATAAAGTAGGGTGAATTGATTTATAACGCCTGAGAAGTACACGCTCTTTATAAAGTTTTGCGGCGCTATTAATTTAATTTTACTCACTTCATTTTCACTAGAGTTCTTAAAATTGCACAGCGTACTTTGTAAACCCTCTACGTGAGCTAAGCAATGGCTATAAAAGCTTTTTCCAGGCTCAGTTAATCGCAAACTTCCTTTTTCACGATAAAACAACGCTAAAGATAAGTCTTCTTCAAGTTTTTTTATTTTTCTTTGTAAGGTGGGCAAAGGAATATTTAACTTTACTGACGCTTCATTAAATGTTTTGTAATCATTTACTTTTATAAAAAGCGCGATGATATCAAGCAAGGTAAATCTCCTGTATAAATTTGAGGTATAAAATCGTATTTAGTACTTAATTATTGGTTAGATTCATAAAACTAATCATTTATTTAAAGTACCCATTAGTCCCTTTTGTGGCAACAAAAATTTTACCTTTGTATTAGAATGTTTAATAAATTATTGTGAGCGAAGGTGTACTTACTTGAGGTATTAGTAATTAAAGATTCTACAAATAGCGCGTTTTTGAAAATAAAAACTCAGTAGAAACAATCCGTAACATTTTACTATAACGTTTTAATAGACAAACAATAAGCTAGTAATTACGCTAGACACACTTTTTTGGTGAATAATCATGATGCATAGGATCTGATTACCTAAATGGAATTTGCCATGATAAATCAACAGAACCGAAGGTATTAAAGATGAATATATTTATAAAATGGTTGATTTTAGCTGCATTAATTATTGCCGCTATTACGTGTTATTCGTATGGTAGCACTACTGGCTTATTTATTTTTATTATTGCGGGCTTTGTTTTTGAAATGGCGTTTATGGTATTTCCTATAAAAAAGAAATCGTCATTGTAGAAAGCTATTTAACCGTCTTGAAAAATTAATTTTTTTAGTTAGCGAGATAAGGGAATAAATAAAAAGGCTGCATTTTTTACAGCCTTTTTGGTTTAATAAACTTAATGGGTAACTCTATCGCCCCAAATGTCTTCTAGGCGGCTATCACGGCCACAGCGCCAGCGATAGGTATTATAACGAATAGGGTTATTTTTATAGTAATCTTGATGATAACTTTCTTTGCCCTTTATCGGGTAAAAGGTTTTCGCATCAAGAATAGGGGTTATCACTGTTTGCTTAGTAAACTCACTAATAACAGCTTTTTTAGATTTTTGAGCTAGCT
This sequence comes from Pseudoalteromonas sp. S1609, assembly GCF_005887255.1. Lineage (GTDB taxonomy): Bacteria > Pseudomonadota > Gammaproteobacteria > Enterobacterales > Alteromonadaceae > Pseudoalteromonas. The sequence continues at coordinate 170,803 of NZ_PNDJ01000016.1, forward strand.
TTCGTTGTTGCTCATTAGCTACAAAAATTGCGCTACGGTAGCTTGGGCCTTTATCACAAAACTGACCTTTGGCGTCAAAAGGATCAATGTTAACCCAGTAATGGTTTAAAATATCTTGATAGCTTAATACGTCAGTGTTGTAGGTAACCAGAACGGCTTCGTAATGGCCGCGATGATTACCATTGTAAGTAGGATTTTTAATTTCACCGCCAGTAAAACCTGAGATCACATCGGTTACACCTTCGAGTTTTTCAAAGTCACTTTCCATACACCAAAAACAGCCTCCTGCTAAAATAGCTTGTTCGGTTTTAGCGTACGTTAATGAGCTAAACAAAAGCCCCACAGAGGTTAATGCTAGCGCTAATGTGTGTTTCATAAAATTTATCACCTGTAGTTATGAATAAATACTTGTATAGTAAGACCCGCTAACTTTAAAAACTCTTTCATTACAATGTGGCTGGGGGGGTTGAACTTACTTTATATAAAACGGATGCTATGTATGAAAAGTTTAATGACGACTGATAATTTGCATGATGAATTTCTAGTCGTTCTACAAAACAACTTTGTTTCCTCAGAGTATAAACTTCCAAACGCTGATGAGTTAATACCTCATAATCAAAATGCTCAGTACCATGGGTATGCATTCACTATAAACCATAATCGAATAATTTACAGAAAAGCTAAAGTTACACCAGACAGACCAGGTGCTTTTTTAGCACTATGGAAACGCCCAGCGGATTGTAGTAATTCTAAGCCAATTCCTTTTACCAATGAGTTTGACTACTTATTAGTGGCGGTTTCAAGTGATGGATTAACCTCTAGTAACAACCAAGTAGCAAATTTACAAAGTGGTTTATTTATATTTCCGGTTGAGTTGTTAGTTAAAAAAGGCATAGTTACAGGTACGAACCGTAAGGGAAAAACCGCTTTTAGGGTGTTTCCACCTTGGAGTGAAAGTAGGGCTCTGAGTGGTTCAGGCGTATTTAGTAACGCAGCTAAAAGCACACAGCGTTGGCAATGTGATTATTTTTTACAGCAGGACCAATATGGCTTAGTTGATTTAATTAAGTTAAACAAAATTTTAGCTAATGCTGTTTAAATTTGAATTATTAAGTCACTTTACCAGCATTGTTTTATATAGGGTTATTTACTAAAGTGAGATCATACAGTCATACGAATAGTAGGTAAGATATGAACCAGTTAACCGAAAAGTCAATTAGTTGCCCTTACTGTGGCGAATCTATAGAAGTATTAATTGATGTGGCTGATATTGATGAGCAATACATAGAAGACTGCCAAGTGTGTTGCAGGCCTATTTCGTTTGTCGTATTTGAAGATAACGATGAACTTAATGTAAATGTATACAGTGAAGATGAGGCGTTTTGAATTTTTAGTGAAAGTTGGTGAACCGAACTTTTACACAAATCTAAGCTGAAAATTCAGTAACTTTAATTTTTCTTAATAATATTGGTTGTATATGTTACCAAAGTGTTTTAAATGCCATGCTAAAATTTCATTATCGTGGTTTATTCTATCTTTAATGTCGACTCGTTATAGATGTATTCGATGTGGCTCATTATATGAATTCACAAATCGTCACCGCTACTTAGGCGTATTTTTCGCGGTACCGCTAGTTTTTTTAGTTATTATGCTAGAAGGTTTTATAACTTCAGCTCTACTAAGAGTAATTTTGTTAATTTCTGTTGCTATAATAATCATGATCTTAATACCTGGACAACACCAGTTAAGTGTAAAAGATGATTTGGAAATTAAAAAAAAGGAATAGTAATTGATTAGCAAATGAGTGGTTCTAGTTTTAATGAAAACTTGGGCGATAATAGTCAGAAGGCTGTAAATACTTTCAGCCTTAAGATAACATCCAACTTGACTAGCTTTGCTGCTGTTCACGCGCTAATTGGTTAGGCAGCAACTCCTCCACAATTTCTCTCGCTGGTAAGGTGTAACGTACGCCATCAAACATAACCGATGTGAACTCATCAATATTAGTAATGCCGGTGAGGGTCCAACCTTCACCACGTTTTGGGCAGTAAACAGTAGTAGTAGGTTGTATTACTTTAAAATTGTCGCTCATAGTTTATCTCAATTAATGCTTGTTAATACGATATGGTAAGTTAATAATGACGTTCTATAAAGTGCTATTTAAAGCGCGTTTACTTTACTTGGCATAGGCATGTTTAAAACTATAAAATTACCCCGTGCAACTCTTCGTTTAATTACTCACAAACATGGCGCAGCGCTATTAAACATTTTGAATAATCCCCTTGTTTATGAATTTAATGATTATAAAGCGCCGCTAAATAAAGAGCATATTAAGCAATTAATTCAAGATGATATTTCGAGTTATTACCAAGGTGAAGGTGTTCGGCTTGCGATTGAACATAATATGTCTGGAGACTTAATTGGTACTTGTGGTTTGTATGACATTAATAACCAAACTAAAACTGCTTATTTGGGCTTTGAGCTTGATCCTTTTTATTGGCAACAAGGCTTAATGCATGAAGTACTGAAAGGTTTTATCAGTGAGGTGCATAGATCATTAAACATTCAGCACCTATACGCAGAAATTCATGGTAAAAATGTTCGATGTTATAATTTACTCACTAAACTTGGCTTTGTATTTAACCCGCAACTTACTAGTGGTGTATGGCATAAGCAATTAACTAAAATGAGCCCCGTATGATAATTAGAAAAACGATTATTTTAAATCTGCTGTTTGCTGTTGGTGTATTTGGGGTTGTAACAATTGGGTTTAGTTATTATCAGAATGATGTATCAGAGTTTGTTGATGTAACCCTAGATTCGAAAGTGCTTGAAGAGTCTCGAAAAGTATTTATAAGATTACCTAACAATTATGATAAAACTAAAGCGTATCCACTTTTTATAAAAACAGACGGTAATTTTAATTTAGCTAACTGGGATAAGGCGCTAAAAGCATTAAATCCTGAAAGTATATTGAATGAGGCTATTTTAGTTGCCATACCTAATCAGTTTTTTACTGATACTCGAAATCGTGATCTTGTGCCACCTTATGCAAGGAAGGACGTTAATATAAATCCTCGACCTAACAATGAAACTTCGCCTGAACTTTTTGGTAAAGCTGATTTGTTTTTAGCTTTTATAGAGCAAGAATTACTTACTTATTTAGAGGCCAACTACACATTAACTGAAAATCGAATTTTGACCGGATTTTCAGCTGGGGGCAGCTTTACTTTATACACGCTGCATACTAAACCAAAGTTATTCAATGGTTACTTTGCATTTAGCCCAGCCGCTTGGTATGACGATATGACAGTGACTAAGCGGTTTGATGCATTTTTAAAAACAAATATAAATTGTATAAAACAACCGACATTTTTATATATCACTGTCGGTGGGGCAGAGCACTCTTTAATGTTAGGTGCATACAATAATTTAGTTACTAGTTTAGCAAAACATCCAAACGACTGGCTTAAGTGGGGAAGTACAATTAATAGTAATGCTGAACATAATCAAAACCCTGCACTTAGTGTCGATAAAGCACTGTTAAATTATACGGCGTTCTTGAGCTCGCAAATTAATACGCCTTCTGATTAATTAATAACGGTGATCAATTAAATTTAGTTTGCATTGATTTATATTGCTTTACTGCTGGTGGAGCACACACCTTGAAGAACACATCATACTTAAATTGATTTAAACAAGTCTAAGCAATAGGTGAATTTTTAAAAAATATTATCAGGGAGGGAGTTTTTGGTGGCTTGTATTGGCCGTTTCTTTTTAACTTATATCTACGCGTTTTATTAAGTGAGTTGTGTAGGAACAGGAAAACCAAATTAAACAAAGCAACAATGTAATTATTTAGATGTTCTAAGTTAGACATTTTAATTGCAGCTAACATCGGTTTTTCCATCAATGGTTCAGTAATACACAGACTTAAACTCCAGCTTTTTATAATTGACGTTACAACAATGCAATTTTGTTGCTCAGTTGCCTTAACATGCTTTCTGCATTCGGTATCTCGTCGTTTAAACCAGTGATCAGGGTCATAAAATAACAGTCCATCATCACACTTGCTTTTATTTCATCAAAGTTTGGTTGTTTACTAAATAGTAGTTTTTTAAATTCATCCATTTGTGCTTTAAAAAAATCAGCACGCCAAATAATGTCGCTAATTAGTAATTTACTAAATTCACTGTTTTCACAATAAAAGGAGTAAAGGGGGTGAGCGTAGTGGCGTAACTTCAATCGAGGAGGGTGCTGAGTATCTGATTGCTTTGCTTGCTCGATAATAACTTTAATTTGTTGCTGCATACCGGCCATAAGCAAATCAATTTTATTTTCAAAATGGCTAAACACAGTACCAACGGCCACATTAGCTGCAACGGCAATTTCTCTTGTTGATGTGTGGTCATAGCCTTGTAATAAGAAAAGCTCCCATGCAGAAGCTAAAACTTTATCCCGTGTTTTTTCTTTTTTACTCATATTATTCAATGCTTTAAAATTTTATTGGATGTTGGGTTTAAATTTGCACTTGATAAATTGAGCGCGCTCAATTAAGTTTGTGAGCATGCTCAATTAATTGAAAGGTGATATATGGAGTTTATCAAACGTGTTATTGGTTATGTACTTTTTATTCCACTTATTTATTTTTATTCTTTTATTCTCGGCCCAATACTAAAAGCCGTTTTAGTCCCAGGTGGGGTTACCTTTTTGTGGCTTATTTTAGGGCCACAAGAGGGAACACGTGCGTTAAAAAAAGCATTTAAGAAAAAGTAGTAAAATCTTCAGTAAAACAAATAAAAAGCCCTGCTATTTTGCAGGGCTTTAGGGTCTGTTGACCTTTACGGATTAAAATTTGTTCAAAATAGGAGCGATTTAATCGCGGCGCGAGGTTTGTAACCTAGTGGGCTAAGTAAAAACCGAGCAACAAAGAGTAAATCGCTCC